>JBDTRQ010000190.1:0-26790 GCA_039931535.1 Ignavibacteriota bacterium | reverse complement strand
ATTTTAATGCATCTTCCAGTGATAGCACACCCGACAAACAAGCTGATACGTATTCACCCATACTATGTCCGACGATAGCATCAGGTATAATTCCTAAGTGCATCCATAGTTTTGCAAGTGCATATTCAATTGTAAAAAGAGCAGGTTGAGCATACAGAGTTTGATTAAGTCTTTGAGTATTCGTATCAGCAAATTTATTCACTCTGCTGGAAAGCATTTTCTTTAGATTAATACCTTTCGAAGAATCGGGTTCATTTCTCTTAAAATCGCTTGGATATATTATTTCTCTGATATCCACATCAATATGACTCTTTAATATCTCAGAGCAACGATCAACTTCTTCTCTGAAAACTTTCACATCCTGATATAGATCGTATCCCATTCCAACGTAGTGGTCACCTATTCCTGGTAATAAAAACACTATTGGACGCTTACTGGTATTTTTGAGTGTTCCAGAAAACACTCTTTTTGAATTTTCTTGCTTCAGAAGCTCTAATGCATCAAACCTATCTGTACTTACAAAGAATCTTCTGTGATTAAAGAGCTTTCTGCCTACTTGCAAAGTATGGGCACAATCATCTCCATTGACTTCTGGATGATCACTTAAGAACTCAGCTAATCGTTTAGTTGAACTCTTTAAAGCGGATTCCGACTTTACTGAAAGTACAAACAATTTTGGCTTTGAAGACGTCCCGCTTTCTTTAGACTGAGGAGCTTCTTCAAGAATAATATGAGCATTTGTACCCCCCATACCAGTTGACATTATTCCAGCCCTTAAAGGGTAGTTACTCTTCCAATCAGCTAGTTTTGTATTTACATAAAAGGGACTACTATTAAAGTCAATTTCTGGGTTGGGATTACTATAGTTAAGACTTGGAGGTATTTTTTTATTTTTAAGGGCAAGGACTGTTTTAATTAATCCTGCTGCACCTGCTGCAACATCTAAATGTCCAACATTAGTCTTAACGGAACCGATTGCACAAAATTTGTTTCGCTTTGTATAGTTTCGAAATGCCTTTGTCAAAGCAGATAATTCAATTGGATCACCGATTGGTGTTCCTGATCCGTGCGCTTCTAAATATGAAATCGTCTCAGGATTTATATCAGCAACTGATAAAGCTTCAATAACTACGTCTGCCTGGCTATTAACGCTTGGTGCAGTAAATCCAGCCTTTTGTGATCCATCATTATTAACGGCAGTGCCTTTTATTATTGCGTGAATTGTATCATTATCTTTTATCGCATCAGATAATCTCTTCAATACCACTATCCCTGCCCCACTGCCAAAAACAGTACCATTCGCTTGTGCATCAAAAGCCCTAACATGAGCATCTGGTGAGACTACACCTCCACCATCACAAATATAGCCTGATATGTGAGGGACTTTTACTGATACCGCACCAGCCAATACCATGTCTGACTCATAACTTATAAGACTTTGGCAACCCAGATGAACAGCAACCAAAGATGTAGAACAAGCTGTTTGCACGTTGATGCTTGGACCTTTTAAATTTAGTTTATATGAAATCAGGGTACTTAAAAAATCTTTATCATTAGCTATAAGGGTAGGAATATATTCATCAATAAATCTTGATCTTAGAAAATCGTTAATAAAATAAGTATTCATTGCTGATCCAGCATAAACTCCTATTTTACCATCAAATCTTTCCGGATCATATCCAGCATGTTCAAGTGCTTCCTGCGAACATTCAAGTAATATTCTATGCTGAGGATCCATCGTCCTGGCTTCATTAGGTGTTAAACCAAAAAAACGAGCATCAAATAAGCCTGGATCTTTTAATACAGGTGATGCTTTTACATATTTCGGATTAGAAATAAGAGATTCAGCAATACCAGCGATCATTAATTCTTCATCAGTAAAATGTTTTATCGATTCAACTCCACCAGAAAGATTTTTCCAGAATTCGCTGATGTTTTTAGCTCCGGGAAAACGGCAAGACATTCCAATAATTGCTATATCAAAATTATTATTCATTGAGTTATTTATTTTAAATTCCTTGTAATATTATAATGAGCTAATTTATCATCTAATTTTATTTAGTAACACTTAAAACCGGTTCCGGAAGTGAATTACGATCAGCTTTACCATTTGGAAGAAATGGAATTTGATCCAGTTCCATAAAATGATTCGGAATCATATATTCAGGAAGATATTTTTTTAACTGATCTTTAAGTGCATCCACACTAAAATTTTGTTTACATACAATATAAGCGATTATCAGGATTATATTTTCTGAATATTTTTTAACTGTAGCAATACAATCCTGTACACCATCAAATTCTCTGATAATGGATTCAATTTCACCTAATTCTATTCTTAAACCGCGAATCTTAACCTGGTGGTCTTCTCTTCCCAGATATTCTATGTTCCCATCCGGAAGCCAGCGAGCAATATCCCCTGATTTGTACATTTTTTCTCCGGAAAGAAAAGGATTATCAACAAATTTTTCATTTGTCAAATCGGGATTATTGATATAACCTCTGGCTAAAGCTACACCCGAGATACATAATTCACCAGATTCTCCAATCGATTGAAGTTGATCATCTTTATTTATGAAAAACTTAACATTATCAATCGGCTTACCAATAGGTATTTTATCAAAACTGTTATCCAAAGGACAATTAAAGTAACTAACATCAACCGTTGTCTCCGTTGGTCCGTAAAGATTTATCAGCCTTGCTGTAGTATGTTGTCCAAAAACATTATTGTATTTTTTTACATGACTAACTGAAAGAGCTTCACCACTTGAAAAAATTTGTTTAACATATGATAGGTTTTTAATCTTAGATATATCTTTTCCTTCAACATATTCCAAAAAGACATTAAGCATTGATGGCACAAAATGTAGAGTAGATACTTTATGCTTCTGAATTGTTTCTACAATTGCCAGAGGAATTTTTTCTCCTCCCGGCATTAAGAAACACATCTTTGCACCAGTTATTGCCCACCAAAAAATTTCCCAGACAGCAACATCAAAGTAGAACGGTGTTTTTTGTAAAATAACATCGTTATGATCAATCGGGTAAATATTTTGCATCCAGGAAAGTCGGTTAACGAGTGATCTATGTTCAACCATTACTCCTTTTGGTTTTCCTGTTGATCCTGAAGTATAAATAAGATATGCCAAATCCCTTGAACCATTTATAGTGGATAGATTATCACCTGACTCAGAATAAATAGATGGATCTTCAATATTAATAATTCTTCCGTCGAATGAATATTTGTTATTTGTTTGATCCTGAACCAATAAAATTTTAGTACCACTATCCGAAAGCATATAAAAAATTCTTTCAGCTGGATAATCCGGTGAAAGTGGTAAATAAGCACCACCAGCTTTTAGAATTCCCATTATCCCAATAATCATTGCAAATGAACGATCGACACAAATACCAACTATCGTATCAGATTTAACACCATCTTTTCTAAGCCGTCGAGCAAGCTTATTTGAAAGACTATTTAATTCATTAAAAGTCAGAAAATTCTTATCATTGAAGGATTTCCCGGTATCACACAATACCGCAACCTCCGAGCCATGTTTTTCTACTTGTTCTTCAAATAACTGATGAACTGTTATATCATCCCGGAATTTCCTGTCCGTTTCATTGAACTTTAGAATTTCTTTCAAATGCGTATCACTTTTTATCTTTTTTTCTATCACATGCATCATGCGGAAATTAATAATTAACGAGAAAAGAAAAAAATATTTAATCTTTTTTTGCTTTTAATAATCTTGCGGCTCTTTCAACAAATGTTTTTCCCAGCATTCTTTCATGTACCTGAGTAGTACCTTCGATGATCTCCATAATTTTGGAATCTCTGTAGTATCTGGCAACGTTTGATGATTCGTGACACCCATTGGCTCCCTGAATCTGAACTGCATCAGATGCAGCCCGAACAACGGCTTTTGAGGTAAAATATTTTGCCATCTGCACTTTTTCATAAACATCAGGTGTATGTTCATCCTCAGCCTTGCACGCGGAATAGCACAATAAACTTGCTGCATGATAATCCGTTCCCATCCTCGCAATCAGAGAACGTATCATACCTTCGTCACCGACGAACTTTCCCCCAATTTTTCTTTGGGAGGAATAAATTACACTATTCTCAAAACAAGCTCTTAACAAACCTAACGCTGAGCAGGATGTGCTTATTCTACCATAATGCAAACCAATTGACGCAACGTGCGATAAAGCAAAGCCGGGTTTTCCAACAATATCGGTCTCAGGGATTTCAACATCATTGAAATTTAATTGAGCCATATGTGCGGCTTTAAAACCCAACATATTCTTTATTGGGCTAATATTTAACCCAGGCGTATTTTTCGATAACAAACAAGCAACTGATTTATCCTCATCTTTTCCAAAGACCAAAAATAGATCTGCTTTTTCACCATAGGAAGTCCATCTTTTTCTCCCATTTAATATATATTTATCACCGCGTTTGTTAATCTTAGTTTCCAAGGATTGAATAGCACTACCAACATTGGGTTCAGTAAGTGAAAATGCACCAATAATTTCACCTTTTGCCATTCGTCTTAACCACTTGTCTTTTTGTGCCTGAGTTCCCCATTTTAATAAAGTCATTGATACCATGGCTTGAATCGTAAGTAAGTCAGTTAAAGAAGATATTCCTCTTCCAACTGCTTCATTTAACAATCCAAACGTAATAAAATCCCATCCTTTACCATCATAATCTATTGGAATGTTACTACCCAAATAACCAGACTTACCAAGCAATGAAATGAATTGATTTGGCATTTCCTGATTTTGATCCCACTTCGAAGCATAAGGTTCAACGTTTGTTTTAATAAAGTCTTTAAATTCTTCGTAGTGTAATTTTTGATTTTCAGTAAGTAAACTAATCATAGTATTAATTTTGGTTATAAATTTTGATTTTGTTTTCGTTCAATAAATAGTGAAGTAGAATCGACTGATTTGAAATTTTCCATTGACAGATCATCCATTGTGACTTCAATATTAAAAGATTTTTCTAAAAATGTCATTAATTGAACTGCAAAGAGAGAATTAACAATACCAGATTCGAATAAATTATCGTCATCATTCAGATTTGGGATATTAATTGAATCAAGAATAAAATTTCTGATAGTTTCTTTAGTTGTTTGTGCGGTTTCCAATTTCATTGTTACCTTAATTATTTATTCACAAATTAATATTTCAATTTTATATATTTGGGTATTCGTAAAACCCTTTTCCTGTTTTTCTTCCCAAGTTTCCTGCATAAACCATTTTTCTTAACAGTGGGCAACATCTGAATTTTGGATCCTGATAACTATCAAAAAGTACATCCAATGAATGCATCACAGTATCCAATCCTATCAAATCAGCTGTCTCCAGTGGTCCCATGGTATGTCCAAAACACTTTTTAAATATATTATCTATATCTCTAGCTGATGCTACTTGATCCTGTAAAACAAAAACAGCTTCATTCATAAACAAATGAGATATTCTGTTTGAAACAAATCCAGGCAGGTCATTAACAATAATAGAATTTTTATTCAGCTGTTTGAAAAGTACATTTAGCTTTTCCAAAGTCTCATCGGAAGTATGAAAACCACGAATTACCTCAACAGTCGACTTTAGATGCACAGGGTTCATCAAATGAATTCCAACAATCTTATCAGGTCTATTTGTTACGCTTCCAACTTTTGTAATCGAAATACACGAAGTATTACATCCAATACAAATTTCTGATCCAATAATTGTGTCAAGTTGTTTATAAACCTTTTCTTTTATTTTCCAATCTTCCGTAACATTTTCTATAACAAAATCACAATGTGATAGATCATTGATATCAGTGCTTAATTCTAATTTTTCAAGAGCTGCTTCTTTAGATACTTTTGGAGAATTCTTTAGTAACAAAGGAGCGAATCTAATATTCTTTAAGATATCTGCTTTTGCTTTTTCTAGTTGGTTTGGTGAAATATCGACTAATACTGTATTAATTCCGTTAAGGATTAAGTCTGTGGCAACACCTACTCCAATATTACCAGCTCCTATGACGCCAATATTGTTAAATATCATACTATTGCTTTAATATTTTTAATAATTGTAATAATATAGCTATTAATTCTATATTGAGATTAAGAATTTGCATTAAATATCTTTAAAAACAATATTTGAACGCAAAAGTCATACCTACAATTTCCCCTCATATTGTCAATAAATTCATAAGGGCTTTTGAACCAGTTATCATTAATGGACTGAGAAAAAATACAATATCATAATAAAACAGTATTAAGAAATAGTCATCTATAATGCTTTCTAGAAATTAAAAATCATAAGACTAATTCAATACCATCTTTAATTTCTTTTTCTTGAGATAAAATTTTGCCTTCTTTTAATACCCCTCTCAATTTGCTCTTCAAATTTATCTTCTCTCTTATTTGTTTCTTTAGTATCACCCATATTCTTCGAAAGCAATTTAATAGTCGGACATTCAAAAAGTGTTACTATAGAGATACTCTTCTTTAATTCCTTCTTTATTGTAGCAATTAGCTGAACAGCTTTTAAGGAAGTGCCTCCAACTTCAAAGAAATTATCATCCGCCCCTATTTTACTTACACCTAAAACTGTTTGCCAGATTTCAGACAGCCTCATTTCCAAATTTGTTTCGGGAGCTACATAATTTAGATTTTCTGCTTTCGACTGAGTAACTTTAAATTTTTCGACTCTTGTAAATATCTCATTTGGATCGTGAAGCTCATTTCCAATCTGCTGAATTTTTTCATTATATTTTCCCAAAATTTTCTCAACAGGTTTTTTCTGTTTCTTCTCAGATTTTTCCTCAGTTTCTTCTGTAGACATTGAAGCGGGCTCATACTTTAAATTTTTCAAAAATTCCGAAGGAAAACAATACTTGAATCCACCAGGAACTTCAGATTTGAATTTTTCACCAAAATTATTGATGAAATCTAATGCTGGGCGATTTTTCTTTGTCTCCAGAAAATTTATATCAATCGATTTAATATTTTTCTCCAATGCAATTGAGCCTAATGAAGATAGTATTTTATGTTCAACTCCTCGACCCAGAACTCTACAGCTTATTAGAAATGTGTCCACTTCAATTCTGTCATTTTCTATCTTATAGATAAGAACTCCTACCAATCCATAGTCTCCAAATCGGTCACTCACACTAGTAATCAAGCAATGGTAATTGACCTTTTCCAATAAGCTCCTTATTTCAAATTCAGATCTCCTAATGGTAGTGAAGTTAAACTGATTAGTCCTAAAAGTTAATTGTGAAACTCTCTCTAATTGTTTTGGATCAGGTTGCGAGATGTTCATTTGCAAATTCAATCCATTCAGAAAATCTTTCAGAGTTAACGAACTAGAAAGATACTTTTCTCTCTGAATATTTTCTTGATACATCTTTGTTCTTTTTCTATCTTCTTCGGTAACTTTTATATGATCAAACGACCAAATGTTTTTTAGAAAACCAGGTATAGACTCATCCTCTTGGGGCAATTGAAGTGTCAAGACATCCGGACAATTAGCTTTAACTTCTGCACATTCAACTGGATTATCATCAATAAAGATAAAATTATCCAATCCAAGATTTAATTCATTAGCAAGTGATCTAAGATTAATTGATTTGTAATCCCAATTTGTCCTCCAGGAAACCAATTGTTCGGTCTTCAGCAGCATATCTTTTCTTTGTTTAAAAACTTCTAAAACGTCTTCTTCGTTATTTTTACTACAGAGACAAACAAGCATCCCCGCCTGAATCTGATCAATCATAAACTGTTGAAGGAATTTGTAAGGCTTTGAAAGTATGATCCCTTGGGGACCATCTTCGCCGCAGACACCTTTCCAAAGAGTATTGTCACAATCAAGTGCAATTACTTTATAAGGGTTATTTTGAATTGAAAATATTCGTCTGTATAAAGCCGTGCCAATGGCAGAAAATAATTTCAAAGTATATGGAATATGACCAATTTCATCTCCTTGAGGATCATAATAATCTGCAATTAGATATGTGTCTAGAAAAGAAGAAGAATCAATTGTATTAATGTTTGATAGCTTGCTAATTCTTCTAATTAATTCACCTTCATACTTATCAAACAAGGAGGCTAATTCTTTTTCAGATTTTACACTTGGTGATCTGGGAGTTACAGAAACTAACATTGGAACCGAAGATTTCTGACTAAATGTTTCTAATGCGTTAGAAAATTGCCCTATATTTTCTATAAGTCGCTCTTCTGTTGACTTGAATAGGTTGCTTGAGGAATCTTCATTGTTAGAAGAAGTATCCTTTCTTGCGAAAACATTATAAAGACCAGATGTTTTCAACATCTCTTCCTCTTCGACAGCTATACTGAATCCTTTTGATTTCAAAATCCCTTCTATTTCTCCGAGTATCTTACCTGACTTATCATGAATTTCTATTACGATTTGTTTTATTTTTTCCCAATCTTTGTCCTTAATTCCTTTGATTATATCTAATTCACTTTTTTCAGCATCAATTTTTAGTAGATCTATTATCTCGATATTATTTTCTTTAATAATATCTGAAACAGATAATAATTGACATTCATAAGATGTGCTTTCCAGTCTACCATTCGTCATCTCTTCAACATATTCTTCTAGAGAATCCTCATCTGATTCCGAAACATTATTTAGTAAATTTCTAACGACAGCTTTAATTGCTTCTTTATCCTCAGTTTCATCAGGATTAAAGCTTGAAAAGACAGATGAGTTTTTATAAAAGGTAAAATTCGCATTTTTTATTTTGTCAGAAACACCATAATTATAAGTTTTGACTTTAGAACCGTATACTTTACTATTTGTTTTAAGCAAATCATATACAACAGGAGAGGGTTCAAACGAATACACAATCGGGTCTTTACAATGTTGATTAACAAATAATGTGAACAGACCAATGTTCGCTCCAATATCAATAATTGTATCTCCATCGTTGATATTTATTCCATGCTTCAGATAACATTTATCTACAAAAATTTCCCTAAATACATATTCAGTTTCGTACTTGTTGAGATGAACTATCTCGGAATGATTTGGTAGGGTATAACGTGATTTATCTTTGAACAATTTTTCAATTTCGCCTTGATTAATTCTAGGACTTAATTTGTGTTCTTTTCTTGTCCAATCTTCTAAGCCAAGTAGAATTATATTAAATCCACTATCATTAGTTGATAAAAGACTTTGCGGATTTAGCAGCTCTTGAAAAACCTGATTATAAGGAGCGAATTTGATATCGAAGGGGATGTTGAAAAAGTTGTTCCAGTATTTAAATGAATCTTCAATTGGATCAGCAGTAAATGTTGAGGCAATACAAATATTACTTCTTGATCCCTTTAGGGTTTTCTCTTGTGTTTGCACTCTATCCAGATACTTAAACTTAACACCATTTAGTTCAATATATAAAGTGCCATCACTATCAAATACTTTAAGTTCGCCCTCAAATTCATTTTCTATTTTCCCAACTCTGGCGGATAATTTAGCTATACACCAAACTTCTGCTGGCAAATCAATATTTAGTAATTTAATTTCATTAATTGAGTTTAGTATAAAAGTCCTTCCTTTGCTATCGCTTAACGAAGATAAAAGTTGGGTGAATGAATCCAGTAATGATGGATGTAAAAAGTGATTATCATCTATTTTATTATCGCTTGATGTTCCAACCAATCTACCGAGAGCTGTATTGTTAGAAATCCAAATCTCTTTAATATTTTGAAATTTTGGTCCGTACTGGTTTCCATTTTCAAACAGTTTCCTGTAAAATACATCGGATTGAAGTTTGGTTTTGGCTTTAATCTGAAAATCAGAAATATTAAAGTCATCCGAATTTGAACTAGATAAAACTTTGTCCCCGCTAACATAAAGATTTGTTGATAAATTTTTGAAGTGGGAGTTTTCTGATCCAGTTTTCTCGGTAAATATTATTTTCAAATCTTCATTTGATTTTCTTTCCAATTCAAAAACAATACTCGTTTCGTTTTCGGAAAGTAAAATAATATTCTCGAAGTTTACATCTTTAATAACACCGGGGATTTTATTAAAAAGTTGATTGTAAATCACAATTGCCATTTCAATGTAGGCCGAGCCTGGTATAACAATCATTTCCTGGAATGCATGGTCTGATAAATAAGGTAATGTTTTTAAGCTAACTACTATTTCTCCTGCATTTAATTTATAATTTAGATTAGACGATTGATTAAGTGATTTATTATATGTTTTTATAGAATCGTGTGAATTTGAGCTTGATGAAGGAAGTATTTTATATGTTTTATTCATTTTTAACTTTTTAAGTAAATATTTTTTTTTAATTTTCTTGCAATTATTTATGATTAGTTGATATTAAAATAATATATTTTAGTCCGAGATTATCCTTTTCTGAATTAACTACCAAATGCCTATTTCATCAATAAATATGCCAACAATATAAGACAATTAATGAATTTAATTAGTTAACTGCGCATTAAAACTGCCCTTTTCATATGAAATAAATATTTCCGCTTTAATAATTATGTGAATTCGATTATTTTCTTCCAATATGTACTAATAAAAGAAATAAGATATCAAATTATTATTTAATTTATAATTGCAAATAATTCTTTTTGATGGTTATAAAAGAATTAAAACTTATCAGCAATAATTGAAAATTTAAAATTGTGCAAAAAAAAATTTATCCTGGCGAAATCCACATCTATACTTTAAAACTGAGAAATTTTCTGCAAAATATCTCAGATCTTCAAGAAAATTTAATTGCCTCTGAAATTGAAAGGGCAAATAAATTTAAGTTTAATATAGATAGATCGAATTTTATTGTCGGCAGATTCTGGCTAAGAAAACTGCTCAGTTTTTACTTACAATCAATACCTTCAGAAATTAAACTATCACTAAACCAATTTGGGAAACCAATTTTAGACATCGCACAACATGAAAATCTCAAGTTCAATTTATCACATTCTGGTAATCTGATAATCTATTCATTTTGTTTAAATAGTGAAATTGGAATTGATATAGAAAAAATCGAGACTTCCATTAATCATCTTGAAATTGCCGAACATTATTTTACAGAAACTGAAAAATCATATTTAAAAAAATCAAACAACAGTAAACAACTTATTAATAGATTTTTTAAAATTTGGACTAGAAAGGAATCACTTCTGAAGGCTATTGGAACGGGGCTTTTATTAGATCTCAAACAGATAGATATTCTTAATGACCAGTTTTATTTTAATAACTATACATTTGCAAACAAATTATCTAATAATAAACTTTGGTACATTAAAGATCTTGCAATTGATGATAATTATAGTGCTGCGATTGCATATTCCGGAAATTCTAAAACAATTGTCAGATCAGAATTGGAATTGATGTTTGTTGATTAGCTATAAATAGAAAGTCATGGTTCGAGAAAGAGCCTTATTAAAAATGTACTGAAATAGGAAAATTTATTGAATTCAGATACAATTATTCTTGAATTCAGCAAAAGGAACTTTTTATAAAATAAAAAGGATAAGGATTTTAGGTATGAAATTTGTACATTTATTTCATAAGATTTTAATTAATTAAAAATATGATAGCTTAATTAATAGTATTCCTAGATTCAGTAATATTTAGCATTATTTAAAAACTATTAAATTTATTTTTGGATGACTTTCAAAATTCTTAGTCGTTTTTTACAGACTTTTGCCTATATATTGCCTTTTGGCAACAGTCTTCGTCCTGCTTTGCATCGATTGCGCGGAGTTAATATTGGTAAGAATGTATGGATAAGCAAATATGTTTATATAGATGAAAACCATCCGGAATGTATTACAATAGGAGATAATTCAACAATCGGATTAAGAACCTCTATAATTTCCCATACTTATTTTGGATTACCTAAGAAAAATAATCCCAATAAGGTTATTATCGGTAAAAATGTATATGTTGGTCCACATTGTTTAATTTTACCTAATGTCAGAATTGGTGATGGCTCAGTTATTAAGGGTGGAACTGTTGTAACACGAAACGTTCCTCCAAATACAATGTGGGGTATTCCTTCTGCGGAACCTTTAGCAGTAGTAAATATTCCACTAACACTTAATACTTCGTATGATGAATTTTTAAAAGGTTTAAGACCTCTACATAAAAAAAATACGAATAGAATAAATAAAAAGTAAAAATGTAAATGAACTTAAGTTTAAGGAAATAAATATGGGCGAATCAGAACAAATAAAAGAATTTATAATAGATAATTTTTTGTTCGGGGAGTTAAATCATTTTGATGAAAATACAAATTTTTTTGAGAAGGGAATTCTTGACTCAACTGGAATAATTGAATTGGTTAGTTTTATCGAACAAACATTTAACATTTCTATTGAAGATGAAGAATTAATTGTTGATAATTTTTCAAGTTTAACTCATATCACTAAATACCTGCAGTCAAAAGCTGAATTAAAAAAATCTTAAAACTTATGTGTGGTATCGCGGGTATCTTCAATAATAATATTACACGTCAAGATTCAACTACAATTAGCAAAATGATCCAAACTCTCAGGCATCGAGGACCCGAGGAAGCCGGTTTATATATTGATAATCATATTGCATTAGCTCATGCCAGGTTAAGTATAATAGATATTTCCGAAGGCATCCAACCCATACACAACAAAGATAAATCGCTTTGGATAATTTTTAACGGTGAGATTTTTAACTATCCGGAGTTACGTGCAGAGCTAATTAAAGCAGGACATAACTTTTATACTAAATCCGATACGGAAGTAATTGTTCATCTCTACGAAGAATATGGAATTAATTCCCTTCAAAAATTAAACGGTCAATTTGCGTTTGCAATCTGGGATTCAAACAAACAGATATTGTTTATTGCAAGGGATCGGGTTGGAATAATTCCTTTATTTTACACTCATAAAAATGGAGTGTTCTCATTTGCATCTGAAATAAAAGCGCTTTTTGCAAATCCCGATATTGATAGAAACATTGATAAAATATCTCTTGATCAGGTTTTTACTTTTTGGACAACTTTAAAAGATCAAACTTTATTTGATGGAATCAAAGAATTACCTCCGGCTCATTTTATCATCATCACTCCTGAAAAGTTTAAAGTTGAAAAATACTGGCAGTTAAATTTTGCAACAGAAAATAATTATACACCATTTAAAAAGAGTGAGTTGACTGAATGTGTTGAAGAAATTCTTGTTGACTCTGTTAAAATAAGATTAAGATCTGATGTGCCGGTCGGAAGTTATCTTAGCGGTGGACTGGATTCTTCTGGAATCACTTCAATTATAAAAAAGAATTTCAATAATAAATTAAATACATTCGGAATAAGATTTGAAGATAAAGATTATGATGAAGGCTCATTCCAACAAGAAATGGTTAATTACTTAGGTGTTAATCATTCAGAGCTTTTTATCAAAAGCGAAAACATAAGTGATAATCTTGAATCCGTAATTTGGCATACTGAAAAAACTATTTTACGAACTGCTCCTATTCCGTTATTCCTACTGTCTTCTTTAGTTCGGGAAAGTGGTTATAAAGTTGTGCTTACAGGTGAAGGTTCAGACGAAATTTTTGGCGGGTACAATATTTTTAAAGAAACCAAAATCAGAAAATTCTGGTCACGTTATCCTGAATCCAAGTTAAGACCCCAACTTTTAGAGAAACTTTATCCGTACATTTTTAAAGATAAGAGACTTGGAAACACTGTCATCGAATTTTTTAAATCAGGAATTGAAGATTCAAATAATCCTCTTTTTTCTCATTTGGTAAGATGGAATAATACTTCAAGGATAAAGAGTTTCTTTTCTGATGATGTGAAAGAAAGCCTTAAAGATTATAATGCTTTTTCTAATATTCTTGAACTTCTGCCAAAAGAATTTTCTGAATGGGATTATCTTGCAAAAGCTCAATACTTAGAGATAATAATTTTCATGAGCAATTACCTGCTTTCATCTCAAGGGGATAGAATGTCTATGGCAAACTCCGTAGAAATTAGAGTTCCGTTTCTGGATCATAGATTGATTGAATTGATGGGTAATGTAAATCCTGAGTTTAAGATAAATTTATTAAACGAAAAATTTATTTTAAAAGAAGTCTTAAAACCTAAACTTCCAAACTCAATTGTTAACAGACCAAAAAACCCTTACAGAGCTCCGATAAAAAAGGGATTGATTAATGCGGATAGCAGAATTGTTGAAAAATATCTTAATCCGAATGAACTTAAAAAATCGGGATTATTTGATCCTAAAAAAGTTAATTTATTCATAAAGAAAATGCAGAAGGTTGATACAATAAGTGAGATTGACGGAATGACTTTAATTGGCTTACTTTCAACTCAAATTTTATATGATAAATTTATTACTTCATTTAATATTGAATCAGAAAATATAAATCCATTCAATGTAATTTTTGATTTAAGACAAAACAAATAGACTTTTCAAAAAAAATGACACCTGAAATAACAAATAATAAAGACAACTACTTATCGAAACTGTTTAACCCTGTTTTAGTTCATGAATTTCTATCTGCTTCTGCAAAGACATTTCCTGATAAAGAAGCTTTGGTTTCAGGAAAACTAAGATTTACTTATCAGGATATTGATATTCAATCTGATCTTTTCGCATCAGGCTTAATAAGCCTCGGTGTACAAAGACACGATAGAATAATTATATTCGGCGATAATTCAGTTGAAATAATTATAGGAATTTATGGGATTCTAAAGGCTGGAGCAACGTTTGTCCTTCTAAATGGTTCATTAAAATCTCACAAACTGCAATACATAATCAAAGATTCAGGTGCCAAATTAATTATTGTTCAAAGCTCAAAGAAAAATATAATTGATCAATTAACCCAGGAATCAAATTTAGATATTTCAACAATCTGGTTTGGTCAAAAAGAAACTACCGGGCAAAAGAATAATTATTATTGGGATGATTTTTTAGAATCATCTTCTGAAAAAACTAAGCTTTTACAAAAAAGGAAATCAGAAATAATCGATTACGATCTGGCTACATTAATTTATACTTCAGGCTCAACAGGCGAACCTAAAGGTGTAATGTCATCTCACAATAATATGATTTCCGCAGCAAGAAGTATTCTCCAATATATAGGCAATGAGCCAAACGATAAAATACTTGTTGTACTTCCCCTTTCTTTCGATTATGGTTTGTACCAGGTGATTATGACATTTATGTTTGGCGGATCAATCGTGCTTGAAAAATCATTTAATTTCCCTGTTGAAATTCTAAAAGTTTTACAAAAAGAAAAAGTAACAGGATTTCCAATTGTTCCTACAATACTAGCCATGCTTTTAAAACTAAAAAATATTTCAAACTATGATCTATCCTCTCTTCGATATATCTCAAATACAGGCGCAGCACTTCCTGTAGATCATATAAAAAATTTCAAAGATCTTTTTCCTAAAGTGAACCTTTTTTCTATGTTTGGTCTAACCGAATGTAAACGAATAAGTTATTTGCATCCCGATATGATAGATAAAAAACCAGGATCAGTTGGTAAAGCTATTCCCAATTGCGAAACTTTTATTGTTAATGAAAATAGTGAAAAGGTAAAACTTGGAGAAGTTGGTGAACTTGTAGTTCGCGGTTCAAATGTAATGCGCGGTTATTGGAATGCTAAAGAACTTACATCTAAAGTTTATAAAAAA
This sequence comes from Ignavibacteriota bacterium, assembly GCA_039931535.1. Taxonomy (GTDB): domain Bacteria; phylum Bacteroidota; class Ignavibacteria; order Ignavibacteriales; family Ignavibacteriaceae; genus IGN3. Next base: position 11,114 of record JBDTRQ010000190.1, on the reverse strand, counting down.
TGGGAATTAGACGGAGAAAAAGTTCTGTTTACCGGTGATCTTTTTTATGAAGATCAAGAAGGATTTCTATATTTTGTTGGTAGAAAAGATGATATGATAAAAACAAAAGGTGAAAGAGTAAGTCCAAAAGAGATTGAGAACATTTTGTGTGATTTAAATGGAGTTAGCGAAGCTGCTGTAATTGGGCTTCCAGATGAAATACTTGGACAATCAATCAAAGCTTTTATAGTTAAGAATGGCGAAATAGAATTATCAAAAAATGAGGTGCTGCTTTACTGTTCAAAAAACATGGAGTCTTTTATGGTGCCTAAAGAAATTGTATTTTTAGATGTACTTCCTAAAAGTTTGAATGGTAAAGTAGATAAAAAATTATTAAAACAAATGGATTAAATTATTAAATGAACTTTTCACAAGACTCAATAAAAATTGATCCTGCTTTAGAAACTGAAAAAATTGTTTCTAGCCTTAGATCAGTATTAATACAAAAGCTGCATAAAAAAGGAGCCGTTATAGGTATTAGCGGTGGATTGGACTCTTCTGTTGTTTTAGCCTTATGTGTTAGAGCCTTAAGCAGTGATAAAATTCTTGCATTAATGCTTCCTGAAAAAGATTCAAGCCCAGATAGTTTGAAACTTGCCCAAATTCTTGCTGAAAAGTTTAATGTAAAATATGTGGTGGAAGAGATAAGCGATTCATTAACAGCGTTGGGATGTTACCGGAGACGAGATAACGCGGTTAAAAAAGTTTTTCCAGAATATAACGAATCGTATAAAATGAAGATTACTATCCCAAAGGATAATACTAGCAAAGGGTTAATAAATTTCTTTAACCTTTCAATCATTACACCAACTGGTGAAGAGAAAATTAAACGATTACCTATTAGTGAATATCTTCAGATAGTTGCTGCTTCTAATTTAAAACAAAGATGCAGAATGAACATGCTTTATTATCACGCTGAGAAAAACAACTATTGTGTTGTTGGTACAGGAAATAAGAACGAATATAAACAGGGCTTTTTTGTTAAGAACGGTGATGGCGGAGTTGATATAATGCCTATCGGGCATTTATTTAAATCACAAGTATATCAGCTTGCAGAATATTTAGAAATCCCTGATGAAATTTTAAAACGAACCCCAACTTCAGATACATACAGTGCTGAACAAACTCAAGAAGAATTTTTCTTTAAAGTGCCGTTTAAAATACTCGATCCGATCTGGCTCGGAATGGAAATGGAAGTGCCGGCAGAAGTAATCGCTGAAACGCTTGGTTTGGATACTGCTTATGTAAATACCGTAATTCATGATATCAAAAGTAAAACCAGAACTACCGAGTACTTAAGATATAGCCCTATTTTTTTCTAACTATTTGTAAATCAAATTCCATTATGATAAACAAACACAAACTTAACCGAAGATTAAAAGGCCTAAGAAGAAATCTTTATGGAATAAGAAGGTTTATTCCTGTTTTGAAGAAAAGACATGAGCTAGAATTAATGGTCGGCCCCTTAGGATATTGGAAAGAATTGCAGGCATATCAACTTCACCTTCTCAAAAAAAACGGATTAAAACCAGAACATAAATTGTTGGACCTTGGTTGCGGCCCACTACAAGGCGGAATAGCATTTATAAAATACTTGGAAAGTAATAATTATTACGGAATTGATATTAAGCAAGAAAGTCTGGATGCTGGAAAACAACAAATTAAAAAATATCAATTAGAGAAAAAAAATCCGTTTTTATCATTATCCAGTTCTTTTGGCCAAAAAGAATTAAGACAAGTTAAATTTGATTTTATCTGGGCTTCTCAAATTTTGTATTATTTTGATGATGAAAAACTTAAATCTTTAATGGAAATGTTATCATTATTTTTAGAAGATGATGGTAAATTTCTTGGTGATATAATCGGCACTAAACATTATGAATTTAAAACTCATGAGCATAAATGGTACTTACACACATTAGCATCTATATCTAAAATAGCTTCAGACTATAAATTGAAAGTTGAAAATCTTGGAGAAATTGAAAAATATAATTATCCCGGTAAACTTTCTCTGAAATCTAACAACCTTATTCTGATAACAAAAAAGTAATAAATAAATTTTGAAAATATTCAAATGGTGTTGTTATTAAATTTCCTAAAAAAAAGGAAGTAATAAACTAACCAGAATCCAGCACCTAGTATTCTTAAAATCTCCTCGACTGAGTCAGACAAATTAAGAACAATAATTTTTCTGTCTGTCAACAGATCTAACACTAAAGCTAATCCCAAAAAAACGAATGAAATTATAAGTAAAACAAAGTCAGAATGGGATATCTCTTTTCTAAATTTATAAAAATGAAAAACTATTGGAACTGAAACCAACCCATATGTAATTGTGTTAGAGATATTAAATTCATGTCTTAATAGGTGGTGTAGTTTTACAATAATTATTGAAACAACTAATGTTGTTACTGAAATTGAAGATAATAAAAAATGAAGAGTATTTTGATTTTCATATTTCTTGAAAAGAACCTTATATAGAAGTAAGATTAACGTCAAAGTAAATAGAATTGTTTTAATATCTTCTAAACGCATAAGAATATTTTATTTATTGTTTCAAGATGTGAAAATATAGATCAGTTTTCTTAAGTCAATTTGTGCTGTGTAATGTTGCCATAGCTAATGTACCAGCGGTTTATTGGCAGGCTGGATAATTTTTTACTGTCAGATAATTGGTCCGAAATTCGCACTCCGCGCAGTTCAATATCAGGAACGATATTTTGGGCGAAAGTAAATGCTTGTTGTTGTGTAATCAAAACTTTTTTTTGCTGTTTAGTTTAAAGCTGATATGCAAAATACAAGTTTAGAAATTTACTGCAAGCGCAATTTCAGTTTTTTGTGAGTGCAGCATTCTCAATCTATTACGTTGAGCATTTACAAAGTCAGGAATAGAATTTAAATTCTCATTTGGATAAGGTGTTTCTTCAGAAATCTTTAGAATATACTCAATTCCGTTTTCAAGATTTTGTTTAAATATTTCTAAATAATTAATTTCTGCTGGGGTGCTGCCCATTGTATTAATTAATTTTTCAAAATAGTTAACATATAACTCAACTTCCTGACAAAACATGTGCGGTCTATCTTCAGCAACTAATGACTCGCCTCTTCCATAAATATGATCCACCATTTCCTGCAATGAGTATTGTCTGTTAAACCATACAATATTTGGTCCTGGACAAATTGATTGTGGTGATTTCGTTTTTGGTGAGATACCCAATTTTATAAGCGCACCGTTTGCAAGATGATCGCACAAACAAACTCTTGCATAAACTGCATATAACAACTCATCTTTTTCATTTTCCGGAATTACCATCGATGTAATCTCTGCAGCTTTTATTTTTTGGAATTGATGTGAAGCCTTACAAATTGGTTTATCGGTGTATTGTTTATCTGAAACTAAAAAACCTTTTGGACAAGGTGACCCCGGTTTACCAATTTCAGCACGATTCTTTGTCCAGTTTTCTGAACCAGTGTTTCTTAAATTATTAAACGGAACTCCGAGTGGCGATGCATCGCTTAAATACAAATCTTCTTTTTCAGCATTTATTAAAAGATTTAAAGTATCGTCATCAACACAAGTTGCTTCAGGAACCAATAAAAAAGGACTTCCCCAACCTGTTGAATCGCATCCAAAATCTTCAATCAATCTTTGTGCTTCACCGCTTGTACCAATGCCGCCCTGTACTGTAATTAATGGTTCGCAATGAAAATTGGCTTCGTTAAAATTCCAATTTTGTTTTTCGTAATATGATTTAATTAACGGGATAAATTCTTTTGCAAGCTCATGTCGTTTTGCAGTAAACTCTTGTAAGATTGATGGTAGTAAATAACCTTGAGATGCAAACGCATGTCCGCCGCAATTCAATCCAGATTCAATCCTGAATTCAGAAACTTCAAGTCCTTTGCTAGCTAAAAACTTTCCCTGAATCATAGCAGAACGGAAATCACTTACTTTAATAATTATTTTTTTCTTTATAAAACCATTTTCATCTTGATAAAAATCTTTAAACTGTGGAATAAACCCTAAAAGTGTTCTATTAAATCCAGCAGAAAAAACTATTGATGAAGTAAGAGTGCTTTCAGCGTATCCACGTAGGGCTGCCTTCCCATCGCTGAATTCATCGCTTAACATTGTTCCATCTTGTGCATAATTAGTTCTATCAACTTTAGACATTATATTTACATCGATAAAGCCTGCCTGTATTAAATCGGTTAATTCTTTGCTTAGATTTTCTTTTTCAGATTCATCATTAAGCGTTAGTAAATAATTATACTTTTTCTTTAATGGACTGTCATCGGGTAAAAGCTCAAAATATTTTGTCTTTTCATTTTGTTCAAAGAAAGGCAAAAGTTTAATTTCATTAAGTTTAAGAGCAACTATTTTATCAACAACATTTAAGTATGCTGTTATTCTTTTCGATCTTGCATATAAATCTTTTTTAGAAATCTCTTCAAACGGAATTGAATATTTCTCGGCGTAGTATTTACCAATCTTTTCGATTAAAATATCATCAACAATTGACATTACAGATGATATACCCAAATGTGCAACACGTATTGGGGAATCAATTGAATGACCGGTTCCCATTACTGGGATGTGAAATTTATGATACAAGTTTTCCATTAAAATCTCTTTTTGTTTAAAACCTAAAGCTGAAAAACATTCTAAGTTTTAAACGAATTTATTATAAAAGTATAAGCTAAACTAAATAAACATTAATGGATAAAAAGATAGAAAACGTGGTTTTACATTACTTTTACATAAGGTATTAGTTGATTTCTTGAATGCTCGAAGTCAAAAAAAATCATGCACTTTACTTTTTGTATTTATCTCTAATGATCAACATAAAAAACGCGATTTTAATAGTTGGATTGATGTAATTGTACATAATATTAATTCAATTTAGTCAGCGTTAATAAACTATTTCGATAAATGAACCGAACAATTCTAAAATTGCAAATCTTAATTAATTCATTCCTAATTATTCTAATTTAATCAGTGAGGAACTCATGAAAAAGGTAATACTATCAATTTTTGCAGTGCTGTTCATTGCGAGTATTGGATACTCTCAGGTGACAACACTTTGGGAAAAATCCGCAACAGCTGGCACAAAACCAGTTTGGGAAGCAGGTGGTTTAACACGTGGAATAGGCTATGGTCTTGTTGGCGCTAATCATAGACTATTTGTAGCTAATCGAGAAGCTACTTTAGGCGGCAAACAAATTTTTGTTTACAATGCTCTAACTGGTGATTCCGTTACGATGCTTGATGTAACAACTATCACCGGCGGAACATATCCTTTAAACGATGTTGAAGTTTCTACAGACGGAATAATATTTGTTTGTAACTTAACAACCAATTCATCCACAAGTGCATTTAAAGTTTATAAATATACAGCGAAGTTGCAGCACCTGTTGAAGCAGTAAATTATACTTCTGCTATTGGATATAGATTAGGCGATAAATTTACAGTTACCGGTTCTACCGCAGATAATTCTATTGTTATATGGACAGCTAATGCCGCTGCTACAGGTGAAGTTGTTAAATTTACAACAACTGACAATGGTGCTACATTTTCTGCAACAGTTATCAGCGTTGGAACTTTAGTTTCTTTTTCAAGTGCAGCAGTTGGTCCATTAGCAAATGGTGATTTTTATTTTAACGCCCATGGTATGAATGCACAAAAGTTTACTTCTACCGGAACATTAGTTGGAACAATTTCAGGTACTGCACTTGGAACATCCGGCAGTTCTATAAGATTTATGAATCTTTTTTCGGGAAGTGAATTTGTAGCTGCAAATGATCTTCTTGTTGCATCAAATAATGCTAAAATTTTAAAAGTACCAAGCGGTGATCCTACATTAGCAACTTCTTTTGCTGTAACACCTATATTGGGTCCTACATCAGCAGCTGGACTTGGGGACTTATCAGTTCAAAAAGTTAGTGAATATCTTTTTAATGTTTACGTCCTTTCTACCAATAATGGATTCGGTGCTTATCAAGTAGATTTAAGAACGCCATTAGCAGGTGATTACTATATTCCACAGGGAGTTAATCCACAGGGATTTGCAACTCTTAATGATGCAGTAAATGCTGTTAATAGCGGCATAGTTACAGGAACAGTAAATCTTCTATTAGATGCTGATACATTAAGAGAAAATTCATTTACTTTTAACGCAGATTTGTCTGCAACTAATAATGTTGTTGTAAAACCGGCTTCTGGCAGAAATGTAGTTTTAATCGTAGCTCCAGGTGCATCAATGGGTAATGGTATCCAGATGATTGGTTTTGATAAAGGACATGTAACGTTTGATGGAAGTAATGATGGATCAACAAGTCGTAATCTTATCGTAACGACAGAGACTGATGCCGTTGCGGTACCATTTGGATTAAATACATCAAATGCTGATTCTGTCGTACTTAAAAACCTTGTTATCAAAAATCTTGATAATGTAACCACTAATTTTAGATATGGTACTGTAATCAATGACAAAGATGATGTATGGGGTTTCCGTGTTGAGAACTGCCAGATCGGAACAGCAACACGACCAGTACGACGTGATGGTATTGCTCCTTGGGGCACAGCTGCACCAAACCAATTTAGTATTTTAAATAATGAAATTTATTGTGGAACACGTGGTGTTGCTACTCTTTTCCTTACCGAAAGTGAAATAATTGGCAATACAATTAATCTCCTTCCTACTACTGCAGGAGCTACGGACACTTATAATCATGGTATCTATATTACTGGTGCATCCGGTAATACGACCATTCGAGAAAACACTATTAATTGTCTTGAAAAAACTATCAATGCCACTGCCTATCTGATTGGTATCGCTTTTGCAGGAAATAGTTTTGGTGCAACAGATATTATAAGCGTTGTTAATAACATGATTAATGTGGGTGCAATTGATGAAACACGCTCTACTTATGGAATCGGTTTACGGTCAGCGGGTAATATGGGTAATATTAATGTTTATTATAATACTATAGTAATTAATAATAATGCTTCTACCCTACCAAGTTATGCAATTGGTAATCATACAAACGGAACAGGACCTGTAAATATTGATTTGAAAAATAATATTATTATAAACAATCACTCAGGTAACGTAGGTTCCTCTGCTATCGGTTTAATTCCTGCAACATCAGTTCTTGTATCTAACTATAATGATCTTTTCTCAAATCAGAATCTTGTAAATTACCAAAGTACAATGTATGCTGACTTAGCAGCTTGGCAGGTAACAACTCAAGATCTAAACTCAGTAAGTAAATCTGTTAATTTTGTTTCTACAACTGATCTTCATCTAACCGGTTCATCGAATGGAGACATTGATTTAGTTGGAACTCCAATAGCAGGAATTACTACTGATATCGATGGTGATTTGAGAAATGCTGGATTTCCTTACAAAGGAGCAGATGAAGCTTCAAATCCAGTTCCGGTTGAATTAACCGCATTTAGTGCGAGCTACACTAATGGCAGTGTTTTACTAAATTGGACAACAGCCACTGAAGTAAATAATCAGGGATTTGAAATCCAAAAAAAGTCTGTTGGTGATTTTATAACATTTGGATTTGTAAAGGGCAACGGAACAACTACACAGGTACAATCATATAGCTTTACGGATAATAAAGTTAACAATGGAACATATAGTTACAGGTTAAAACAGGTTGATTTTGATGGAACGTTCTCATATTCAAATGTAATTGAAGTTGAAATTACTTCTCCATTAACATTTAGTTTATCTCAGAACTATCCTAATCCATTTAATCCAACAACAAAGATAAACTACACAGTTCCATTTGATTCAAAAGTTACTATTGCTGTTTACTCAATTACAGGTGAGGTTACAGAGTTAGTAAATAATAATTTTGCAGCAGGTTCTTACTCTGTTGATTTTAACGGAAGTAATCTTGCAAGTGGGATGTATATTTACAAAATGACAGCAGGCAGTTTTACACATATTAACAAGATGATGTTGATGAAGTAAAATCATAAAATTTCATCTTATTCATTAATACACAAAAGCCTCAGATATTTTTTCTGAGGCTTTTTTAGTGAGCTTGCTTAACAGTAATTATCAAAACTTATTTCAATAAAATTCCCATTGGGATTTTTGATTAAGTGAAGTCATCATTTAATCAACAACATCTGTTTTGCTTTAACAAAATTTTCTGTTTGAATTCTGTAGATATAAACTCCACTTGCTAAGTTAGCGGCGTTAAATGAAGTTGTATAATTTCCTGCACCAAGATAATCATCAACTAAAATTTCTATTTCATTACCCAGAATATCATAAACAGAAAGTTTAACTAATCCATCCTGTGGAATCGAAAAAGAAATAGACGTACTTGGATTAAAAGGATTTGGGTAATTCTGCATTAACTGATAATCTTTTGCGAGTAAAGAATTATTTATATCTTCGACGGGTAACGCAGCACTATCGGCGAGATAAAATGTATATGCTACTCCACCTTTAGTAAACCAGGATTGTGATAATGAGGTTTTATTAAAGATATAAGAATAACCGTTTTGCTTTGCAGGGTCATGAACAATCGGTGTTCCACTGCTCGTAAATCCTGCAAGCATCATTAAATGACCTGTGTAAAGCGGTGGTCCAACAGACATAGAAATTCTGCCGCCGTTAGCAAGCACTTCTCTTGCCTCGCTCCACGTGCGATAACGAGTAACAGCGCCATCCAAACCATATTCAGATGCATTTTGTACAACTCTTGGCCATATACCAAACATTCCAAAATTTGTATCATAATTATCAAGTGCAAATTGGCGCGGATCAACATCAATATTATAACTTTTCAAAATCATAGCAACCGAAGTTGGTGAACAAATATCACCACCTATTCCCGGATCAACATTATACTGACAAATAAAGGTTGTAGGAATAAAAACTGCTGCAGGATTATCATTAACAATGCTTGGAATGTTAACAGAACTTGTTGTTCGGCTATCACTAACAAAAAAACTTAGTTTGTGTATTGTTGGTGATTCTATTGAAACGGATGTACGTTTCATAATAACTTTAAATTGCCATTCACCTTGATAAGTATTTAATTTAACATTATCATAATCAATGTAGCCACCACCGTAAGTAGGCTTTGAATAGGTTCCATAAATGTTTGTTTTCCAATATCCAACTGTTAACCACGGAGACCAACCGCCGTTATACGGAAAACGCATTTGAACTCTGAAGCCGCTGTTGTTATCAGGCGCTGTTCCATTCCATGAAGGCAAGCCTTCATTAAAAGGTGATTGAGAATATTGAGGTTTTAAAATAATGTAGCCGTCATTCACACTATCCTGCAGCATAATGGTTTTACCATCGCTGCTGAGTTTCATTCCAACATTAGTTTCTATGTTTTGATAAATTGAATCAATACGCAAAAAGTAAAATTGATCCGGATAATTTTGTGCAAACGAGTAACCGGAAAGAAGAGTAAATAAAAAAACATTGTAAATAGTAAATCTTTTGATGCTCATAATTTTTTGTTATCTGTTAATAAAAATTGTTATCTAAAGTTAAATTATAGAAATATTATCTGTCTTAAAAGATATTAATTGAAAAATATTTTGGGGAAAATTAAATCCCACAGAAAAACATTTAAATACAACTAAAAAAGCGGTTTTCAATAAATCGATATTCGAAATCTGCTTAATTCTTTATCCAATATCTTTGCTCCGCCTGTAACTAAATCAAGCAAATTCCAAAATCTTTTGCTATGATTATGATGAACTGAGTGAACCAATTCGTGTAAAATCACATAATCAATTAAATGATCCGGCAGCCGCATTAAATGAATACTTAAATTAATATTATTTTTTCTTGAGCAGCTTCCCCATCTTGATTTAATATTCTTCAAAGCAAGCTTATTAAAATCAAAATTAAATTTTGCTGCTAATAATTTTACTTTATCCGGTAGATATTGTTTCGCTTCAACTTTAAGCGCTCGTTCAATTCCAACTCTTATGGCTGATTGTAATTCAGCAGAATTTATTTTTAGTTCTTCTGGATAAACCACATTTATTTTTTCTTTTGATATTCTTACGGAAATGTTTTTCCTATTAACTTTTTTTAAAATTAGTTTATGATGCTTTGTACAATAGCCGGAATTTTCATCAAAAATAGTTTGCAGTTTTTCAAATTCCTTCATCTTGTTTAGATGATGAAGAAGCCACAACTTTTTTTCATTAACCATTCTTATAGCACTGTTATAACTCATACCAATTGGAATTGAAACTCTTGCGCCTACAAATGGTTTTACAGTTATATTAAGATGACGGGCGTGGCTGCTATGTCTAAAGAATACGTCTCCAACTCCATCAATGCAGATTATTTTTTCATTCATATCTTAAATTAAAGCAATGACTGCAAATAATTAAATCAGAAAACAGAGTGATTTATTTAATAACAGTAAGTAAAACTTTAGCTTTTTCTTTTGCTTCGATTGAATAAGGAATTTTTGCTGGAAGTGAAAAATATTCTGTCGCTTTAATAAGATTGGTTGTACCGTTTACTTTTAGATCAATTGTGCCTTCTAATATATGAATCAGTATATCATACGGTGAAGTGCTGTCATTTAATGATTCGTCTTTATCAAAAGCATAAAGTGTAACAGTTCCATTGCTTTTTTTAAGAAGCTGCTTACTAACAATTGCATCTGATTGATAACTAACTATTGAGATTATCGATTTTGGCATTACCGGTATATTCATAGTGCTCCAGATTATTATTTAAAATTCAAATTTTTCGATTCTGATTTTAACATAAACTCATTAATCAAGTTTGTCAATTCAATATTAAATCATAGAATTAAAAAATGAAATGTTGAACATCTAAAATTGCTAAATCAAATTATTAGATATTCTGTTGGACTTTGTTGTACGCTAAATACTTTACTAAACAAAATAAATTCTAACTGATAGAGATAATAATTTTTGTTTGCTATAACCTTAAATTTGTATAAGAAAAAAGAGAGTTTAATATGACAGAAATAAAATCATCAGAAGATATCCGCCAATTAGCAAATGCATTTCGTGAAAGCAGAGCTTTACTATC
>JBDTRQ010000189.1:0-10887 GCA_039931535.1 Ignavibacteriota bacterium | reverse complement strand
TTAGTATTTAAGTAAATCTTTTATTCCTTTATAAATTTCTTCACGATTTGGCAAAACAGCATTTTCTAAAATCGGTGCATAAGGAATATGTACATCCTTAGCTGCAATTCTTTTTACAGGTGCATCTAAAAACTGAAAACAATTATCTGCAATACGTGCCGCTATTTCTGCTCCAAATCCACCAAACAAAGTGTCCTCATGAATGATGATAATCTTATTTGTTTTCTTAACTGAATTATAAATCGTTTCTTCATCCAAAGGAACGATTGTTCTGAGATCAATTACTTCCACAGAAAAATTTTCATCCTCCAATTTTTTTGCAGCGATCATCGTATCCGATAAAGAAATTCCCCATGAAACTACGGTAACATCAGTTCCCACTTTTACAACTTTAGCTTTGCCAAACGGCAACAAATAATTTTCATCAGGCTCAGGTGTGATAGCAAAACTTTGTCTGTACAATCCTTTGTGCTCGCAAAATAAAACCGGATCTTTAATTCTGCATGCAGTTTTTAACAATCCTTTTGCATCAGCCGCGTTGCTTGGGTATGCAATTAAAATTCCCGGTATGTGAGAGTAAAATGCTTCAATATTTTGGCTGTGGCACAATCCGCCATGAATGTATCCGCCAACTGCAACACGAGTTACAACCGGTGCAGCCCAAGTATTATTTGAACGATAACGCATCGGAGCCATTTCGTTTTTCATCTGCATAAATGCTGGCCAGATGTAATCACCAAATTGAATTTCAACAACAGGTTTCATTCCTGTTAGCGACAAACCAACAGCAACGCCCATTATACTTGCTTCGGCTAATGGTGAATTGAAAACTCTTTTCGTTGTAAATCTTGTTGATAAACCTTTGGTTGCAGTAAAAACACCGCCTTTTGGATCTTCAATATCTTCTCCAAAGATGAGCATCTGTGGATTTTTTTCCATCTCTTCATGCAATGCATGATTTATCGCATCAACCATTACAATTTTATTTCCGCTTGGATTTGATGATTCATAATCAAGTGATTCCTTAAAACCGCTTTCATCAAAAACGTATTTTGCGGCGTCCTCAGGTTTTGGATCGGCTGAATGAAGTGCTTTATCTGCTGCGTCGCTTATTTCATCATTGATAGAAATTTTTAATTCATCATATTCTTCTTGTGATATAAAATCTTTTGAGATAAGAACTTTTGCAAATTTCTCTATAGGACATTTCTTTAAATCTTCTTCAAGTTCCTTTTTATCACGATATTTTCTTTGATCATCAGAAGAAGAATGTGATTCTAATCTTACAACCTCTGCTTCTATTAAGGCGGGACCTTTACCGCTTTTGATATATTCAATTGCTTCCTGAATCTTTTCAAACGATTGAAAGAAATCCGTTCCATCAATTCTTGCACGATGCAGACTATGAAAACCTTCCATCATTTCTGCGATTGAGCTATCTTTTCCTCCTGTTTGATTTGATACGTGAACAGAGATTGCGTACTTGTTATTTTGGATAACAAAAAGAACTGGCAGCTTTTCACGACTAGCCCAGTTTACAGCTTCATGAAATTCACCCTGCGATGTAGTTCCTTCACCGCTGCTGACATAAGAAATATTCCTTTCGCCTCGTTTAACAGAAGCGAGAGCGGTTCCTACTGCTTGTAAAAATTGAGTTCCTGTTGGTGATGATTGTGAAGGGATATTTATTCTTGTGGAGCCCCAATGAATAGGTAATTGTCTTCCGCCACTTGCGGGATCATTTGCTTTACCGAATGTTCCAAGAAAAACCTCTTCAGGAGTTATACCGACAGTCAATACTGTTGCCAAGTCTCTGTAGTAAGGAAAAAGCCAATCCTTATTTGGGTCTAAGGATAAGCCAATTGCGAGTTGTGCAGCCTCATGCCCTGAGCAGGCTATATGAAAAAATGTTTTACCCTGTCGCAATAAATTCATAGCTTTGTTATCAACGGTTCGAGCCGTCAACATCATTTTGAGTATGTATAATAATTTCTCTTTATCAAATTCGTGCTTTCCAACTTTTACAATTTCATTTTTTCCGTTCGTTGGTTTGATCGATTTCTTTTTATTCGATTTGTTTTGTTGTGATGTTGTTTTCTTTGCCATTTAAAACCTTAACTATTTTAGATACTAAATCTTTAAAAAATTTTATTGTTCTTTTATTCAATTATTTAGTTGCCACAATTTTTATTGTCTGTCGCACAAGTCATTGCGAATTCTTATAAACATGTCGAGAGACAGATTTATAAGGATGAAGCAATCTTTAGTTAAGCAATCGAATAATTTATGAGATTGCGTCGTCAAAGACTCCTCGCAAAGACAATTTCAGAGTTACGCAACAAACTCTAAAGGTCGTGTCAATATAATTTCAATTTATATAAGTTTTAAAAAATATTTAGATCAAACTCATCATTTCACTTTTAGATTTAAATTCAATCTGATCGTATTTAAATATTTCCAAAAAGTGACGAATTATTTTTTCTTTTACTTCTGTAATTTTCATTTCAAGTTTTAGTTCACTATTTAAAGATGTTACAGCTTTATCTGTAATCCCACACGGAATAATTCCATTAAACAATTTCAAATCTGTATTAACATTAAACGCAAAGCCGTGCATTGTTATCCAGCGACTTACTTTTATTCCTATAGCACAAATTTTTCTATCCTCAATCCAAACACCGGTATATCTATCAACCCTGATTCCATTCAATCCATATTCATCACAAACCTTAATGATTACTTCTTCAAGCGCTCTTAAATATTTGTGCGTATCCTGCTGCCAATTTATTAGACTGATAATTGGGTATCCAACTATTTGTCCCGGACCGTGATAAGTAATATCACCGCCGCGATCAATATCATAAACAGATATTTTATTTTCACTTAAATACTTTTCATCGCCAATTAAGTTATGCTTATCCGCAGTTTTACCAAGAGTATAAGTGTGTGGATGCTCCAGCATAAAGAAAACATCATCAATTTTATTCTCAACTCTAAGCTGATGAATTGTTTTTTGCAAATCCCATGCTTCTTTATAGTCAATCGAATCTAAATCGCAATAAATTAATTTTCTTGTTTCTTTATTCATTATCTTATTTTAATGTAATTGCGAATCCCCATTTATCGGGAAAAGCAATCTGCTAAATAATATAGATTGCTTCGCTCGAAGACTCACTCGCAATGACTTTTATAAAAAAATCAAATGTGTATCGCTTCACTATAAGCATTTGCTGCAGCTTCCATAACTGATTCAGATAAAGTTGGATGAGCGTGTACAGTCTTAATTATTGAGTGTGCTGTCGCTTCCAATGCTTTTGCCAATACAACCTCTGCAATAAGTTCTGTTGCTCCACTGCCAATAATGTGTCCACCAAGTAATTCACCGTACTTGGCGTCAAAAATTAGTTTAACAAAACCTTCACGTTCACCAACTGCAAAAGCTTTTCCGCTTGCCATAAACGGAAACTTACCAATCTTTAATTCGTATCCAAGTTGTTTTGCTTTTGCCTCTGTAAATCCAACACTTGCAACTTGCGGCTCGCAGTAAGTACAGCCGGGAATATTTTCATAATCTATGTCGGGATTTTCTATTCCTTTAATATATTCAACGCAATGTATTCCCTCGGCAGATGCAACGTGTGCAAGCCATGGTGGTCCAATCACATCACCAACAGCATAAATGTTTTTAATATTGGTTTGATAAGTTCTCTTATCAACTTTAATGTGGTTTTTAAATAATTCAATTCCTAATTCCTCAAGTCCAAAGCCTTCAACATTTCCGGTAACACCAATTGCACTTAAAACTTTATCCGCACTTAATTCTTTTTTCTGTCCGTTTTGATTTATTGTAACTAAAACCTTCTTACCTTTTACTTCAGCTTTTTCTACCATTGTTTTAGTGTAAATATCAATTCCACGTTTCTTAAAACTCTTTTCAAGCACTTGAGAAACTTCTTCATCTTCAACAGGAAGAATATTATCCAACATTTCAATAACAGTAACTTTAGTACCCAAAACAGAATAAAAATATGCGAACTCAATTCCTATCGCTCCGGCACCAATAATAATTAGTTCTTTCGGTTGTTCAGATAGATTCATCGCTTCAGTACTTGTAATGATATTTTTTCTATCAACTGGAATGTTTGGGAACGTTTTTGGACGAGCACCTGTGGCAATAATGATGTTATCCGCAGTTAGTGTTTCAATTTGTTTACCGTCTTTGTCAAGGATCGCAATTTCATTTTGACTGATTAGTTTACCAAAGCCTCGAATCCTGTAAATCTTGTTTTTCTTAACGAGCATCTCAACATTTTTTGTAATCTTATCCGAAATATCACGGCTGCGTTTAATTATCTCTGTAAAATTGAAGGAAATTTCCTTTGTGTAGATGCCAAAATCTTTACCATGATTTTTAACATTATCAAATATTTCAGCATTTTTTAATAGGGATTTTGTTGGAATACATCCCCAATTCAAACAAATTCCGCCTAAATTATCCTTATCAATAACCACAGTTTTAAAGCCCAATTGCGCTGCTCTAATTGCTGCAACATAACCGCCGGGACCACCGCCAAGAATAGCAATTTGATACTTATTTGCCATAAAAATAATCCTGATTAGTTGTTTCTTATGGGCAAATATATAGAGCTTTAAAAATAAATAAAATGAAGTTGCTCACTAATATGACTGATAAGTCATATAAATGTTTTGTCGCTTTTAAAATGGTAGAAAGAGGTAGTTTCAAATCTCAAACTTGAGGTTGAAGCTACTTTAAATTTCTTAATTTTCAGATATTCGCTTCCTTTGAATTGAGTATCGGATGTGATATAGTTATCTAAATCTTGAAACAAATTTATTCTATATTTGTACTCAAATTTTTTAGTAAACAAAACCGGATAACGATGAACAATGTTATAAATTTAAGTGCCTCAGACTTTGGCGATAAAATTGTAAACGATAAATCAGCAATTGTGGTTGATGTGCGAACATCGCAGGAGTTTAATGACGGACATATTTCAAATTCTCTCTTGATAGATATTTACAATCCAACTTTTGCAGAAATAATCTCCAAACTTGATAAATCCAAAAATTATTACATCTATTGCAGAAGCGGAAGCAGAAGTTATCACGTAGGAGTTTTTATGCTGCAGCAAGGTTTTAACAATGTCCATCATCTTGAAGAAGGAATAATTTCCTGGAATGCGAGTCTTGAGAAATAATTTTGAGCTTTTCACAAAACATAGATAAAACTTCTATAAGCAGTATTTCTGATTTTCAAATTTCCGTTCTAAAAATAACAGCACTTTGGGCTTTCAGCGAATCAGCATTTGGTGGAATACTGCACGCACTTACAATTCCTTTTCGTGGTTTATTTATTAGCGCGGCGGCTGTGCTTTTCATTTCATTAATCGCGTTGTTTTCTAAAAGTAGTAAAGAAATTTTAAAATCAACACTTATTGTAATTTTGATTAAAGCGTTGGTCAGTCCACACTCACCGCTTACAGCTTACTTTGCCGTTGGCATTCAGGGGATACTGGGATATTTACTTTTCAGTACAAAGAAGTTTTATTCTATATCTGCATTGTTACTTGGGATATTAACTTTATTTTTTTCAGGGATTCAAAAAATTGTTGTACTTACAATTTTATTTGGAAATACTTTATGGAAATCTATAAACATTTTCATCGATCAAGTGTTTAATGATTTTTTAAGTCTTGGTATCAACTCAAATATTAATTACGGTTATTTATTTGCAGGAATTTATGTTTCGATTCATCTACTTGCCGGAGTATTTATTGGAATTTATGCAGGCAGACTTCCGAAAAAGTTAAATTTGTTTCTACAAAACAATCCACTGATAAATTTTGATGAAACTGATTTGGAGTATCCTAAAAAGGATAAGAAACGAAAAAAGAAAAATTGGCTGCTGCGTCCAACGGGAATAATTATAATTACAGTTTTAATCTCGTTATTAATTTTTACTTATTTATTTCCATCCTCAAAAGAAATTGCTGCTATTGAAATAATAATAATGCTAATAAGATCGGTAACGCTAACGTTTATTTGGTATGTATTTTTAGCACCGATAGTAAAGAAATTATTTCAAAAATATTTATCAAATAAAAAATCTAAATATGCAAAAGAGATTGATGAAATGATGAATATGTTTCCGCAGTTTAAAAAAGTTGTATCGTACTGCTGGAAAAATTCACAAAGCAAAACAGGATTGAAAAGAATCCATTATTTTTTATCAACATCGTTTTATTATCTGTTGCTTGCGTAGTTAGAGCTAAGATGAAGTATTGAGTTAGGTTGATGAAGTAATTTTAGATAAGAATTATAAACTTTCCTCGGATTGCTCAAATGCTTTTTGAAGTAAGTTAAATAGATCCAGTTGAATAGCCCAATGCTTTAAATATTCTTTATCAAGATTATTTTTCTGAACTTTTACCACGCCTAGAATATCTGACCATTGCCTTTCAGAAGATTCATCAGACAATTTGAACCATTCAAGTTTGGAAATAATAATATCTTCAGGAGAACATAAAAATACTTTTACCGAATCATCAGAATCATCTAATGAACTTTGAATGCGTCGTTGAAATGCATTAAGAGGGTATGTTTGATCTTTCAAAATAAAAAAATCAATTTTTAACATTGAATCCAAATGAAGAATATTGAAACTTGATTTATTTACTAAAGCATCATTGATAATTTCAATATCAATGTAATATTTCCCTTTTAACTTATCAAAAAACGATTTTACTTGAAACGGTGCAATGTTCAAAATCATATCAACGTCCATCGTTGCTCTTGCAATTCCATAAGCAGAACTTGCAATCGAGCCTCCTATAAAATATCCGATCGAAGATTCATCCAGAGCCTTAAATACTGGTTCCAGAGCACTTAGTATCCCGTTTTTATCCATTGCTCAATTTTTCTAAATATTTTCTTACTTTAAAATATAACTCATCTCCATAATGATACTTAACAAAAAGCATATCTTGCTCTTGTTTATTTAGCGTCCGATTAGCATTCCGAATTGCTTTTTTAGATAAGCCAATTACAAAGGAACTGATTGATTCTATCTGTTTAAACTTTTGGGCAAAGGTCTTTTTTTGCAAAAGATTAATATAAATCTTTTCAAATTGTTTGGATGTATCTATTGATTGTGATTGCATAACTTTTCTTTCTATTGTAAATATAGAAATATTTTAGACTATATGCAGTTCACAATGTTGCAATTCAGGTGAGATTAGAAAGGTATTATACAGTTTAATTATGCGATGAAGAAGATATAAAAAAAGGGCATCAAACTGATGCCCTTATCTACCCTAAAAAAATTATAAATTAGAAACTGCTGAATGCATATCCAACTTGAACTTGCCATTGTTTCATTCCGATTTCAATGGTTTGTTGATTTGGAGCATCTAATGGATTTGCACCTTTTAATGAGTTTTCAAATGCATACATAAATGCAACTGTAATCTCATTTTTTTGTGCCAATTTTTTTGTAACACCAAAAGTTATATGATTCTGAATAACAGCAGGTGCAAGTATATTAAACATTACATTTTCCTCTGTTACAGGATTTTGATTGAATGAATATCCTGCCATTAAATCCCATCCGCAAAAGCCGGAAAACATAACACCATACTTAACTACTAATATATCTTTCCAACCAAATCCGGCACCTTCTTCTGTTCCAAGCTTAGCTGTCATCAAGTTTGGAAGCATTGGATTTGCAATTGATTTAACTCCGCCGTAAAGTATTTGTTTTGCGTCCAACATAAATTTCCAATCCCCTGGTGTAAATGCAAAACCTGCTTGCCAGTTTGCAGGAACATCAAAATCACCAGCTTGTGCAAATAAACCGGCGTATCTTTCAAACTCGCTCATATAAATCTTTGATTGGTATGAAGCACCAAATCTTAAATCTTCTGCCATTTGTCCCTGGTATCCAACTTTAAATCCAAAACCTAATGCAGTTGAAAAAGCATTGCCTGTAAGATTTGCAGGATCACTTGAGAATCCACTAAAAGCAACTAATCCTTTTGCTGCAAATCTTTGCCATCCAACAATTCCTGCAACACCTATTGAATGATTACAATTAAATTTATATGCGAATGAAAGATTGCCAAACATTTGCTCGATGTTAACACCTGTTCCGGGTGAAGTCGGATCACCGAAAGTCATAGTAGGATAATCTGTATTCATTCCACCGTTACCGTAAAGAGAAAGCGCAACTGTAAACTTATCCGAAAGTTTCATATTTGCACCAAGCGATGGAAATATAAATCCTGTTTGATCGCTTGTAACTTTGCCGGGCATCAAACCAAAAGTTCCAGGGAAGCCACTTGGGTTACCGCCAACTTCGTAATATCGATCTGGACTAAAGTAGGATGCGTTAATTTCAAAACCGTTATTCAGATAAGAAATTCCTGCAGGATTTGTTATCGCACCGAGTGAGCTTAATGATACCGCAACACCTGAACCTGCAAGTGCTGAATACTTAATCCCATAACCATGTAAGTAATAACCATCCGTTGCATACGTTGTTTGAAATGTAAATCCAAACACCACAAAGAGCACAAGAAACATTTTTTTCATTTGACATTCCTTTGAATTGTTTAATACACGTTACGAGATTTGCTGCGCATAAATTTTTAATTATGCAAAAGCCGGGTTTATTTATGCAAGTTTATTGCCATCATTTATTGCTAAATAACAATAGAAAAGCATTGTTGTAAGTGATTGAGTTTTCAAAAAAAAGAAAGATTAAAATTATTTCTCACTAATGGTATTGCTTTACTCAAGTAAAGAATTATTTGTAGTAAATAGTTAGATGTTTTAAAATAAAAAAGGCTGATTGAAAAATCAGCCTCTTAAATAGATTAGATTGAATAATTCTAATCAACCGGTCTTCCGGATGCAGATAAGCTTTTACTTCTTTCGATTGATTGAAGCGCAAGATATCTATCGCCAAATTTTTTCATATTATCATGTTCTGTATCGTACTGATCGTAATGTCGTTCTTCATCAGCAACCAAACTTTCAAAGATTTGCTTTGTAGCAGAATCTGCATTTGCGGCTGACTGATTTGCCCAAACATTATATTCTTTTGCACTATCCTCTTCCATTTTAGAAACAAGTTCCAGCATTTTTGAAATATCTTTTATCTGCTGCACATCACCGCCAACTTTCATTTCAACTTCGCCTTTTAGAAATAAAATTCTTTCGGCTAATTTTTCAACGTGTATCATTTCATCAATTGCGGTACGTTTAAATAATCCGGCAAGTAAATCATAACCAAGATCATCGCATATAAAATGAAAATACATATACTGATGTACTGCAAGTAATTCATCTGCAATAGCTTTGTTTAATAGATCAACACTTTTTTTATGCATAATTATTCTCCTTATTTTGTTTTGTTTTGTTTTATTAACTGTAAAAATACAAGAATATGCGATAGATTTCTAATAGATATTATTTAAATCTCATATAAAGAGCAGTTATAATTTTAAAACGAAGAATATAAAAATATTGTTTAAGGTTTTAAATACTTTAAGGCAAGGCAGGTTATATCATCCGATTGTTCAACGCCATCCGCAAAATTTTGAACATTATCAAAAACACTCTTTACGGATTCCATCGAATTATTTTTATTACTATTCTTAAGCACTTCGATTAGTCTCTCTTCTTCAAATTCCTCTTCATTCTTATTAAAAGCTTCAGTAACTCCATCTGTGTAAAAAAATAGAGTCTCATCGGGTTTTAACATTACAACACTTGATTCGTAATCAGCATCTTTAATCGCTCCTATTAAAAGACCACCAACTTTTTCAAGCTGATTAACTTTACCATCGGTTGAAATTAGAAATGGAGAATTGTGTCCGCCGTTGCAATATTCAAATGCTCCGCTGCGTGTATCAAGCACACCATAAAAAACAGTTACAAACATATTTGATGGGCTGTCTTCTGCAAGTATTTTATTTATTTCAGATAAAACATCATCTACAGGTAAACCCTTTAACGCTGTTGCTTTTAAAAGTGTTTTTGTAACAGCCATCAATAAAGCGGCAGCAATTCCTTTTCCTGAAACATCTGCGATTACAACACCCAATCGATATTTATCAATTAGAAAAAAATCATAAAGATCGCCACCTACTTCTTTAGCAGGGATCATTTTTGCATAAATATCAAATTCTTTTCTTTCAGGGAATGCAGGAAATTTAACAGGAAGTATTGAAGACTGAATTGCATTTGCAATATCAAGTTCCTTTTTAAGTGCAATTAATTTATCGTGTGCAGTTAGAACAATTTTATATTCTGCAATTTCTCTCAATGATTTTTCAATAGTTATCTCAAGGTCTTTAAGATCAATTGGTTTGGTTATAAAATCATAAGCGCCTCTGTTCATTGCTGTTCTTATATTTTCCATATCGCCATAGGCAGAAACAATAACTGATTTTAGAAGTTTGTTATTTAGTTCATTTATTTTAGATAGAAGCGTTAGCCCATCCATAACAGGCATATTAATATCGGTTAGAACAAGATTGATTGCCTCATTATTTTTTATAACACCTAAAGCTTCAGAACCATCTTTTGCAAATAGAAATTCATATTCTCCGGATTTTATCTTTACCCTAAACTTCTGAGTGATAAGAAATTCCAGATCCGGCTCATCATCAACAACTAATATTTTTGCGCTGGTCATTTTTCCTTTTAGATTACGTTAAGATTTAGTTTTTCTTTTAATAAATCAAATTGAAGAGGTTTAGTAAAATAATCATCTGCACCCAGTTTTTTTGCGGCATCCATATTCTGTTCGTCACCGTAAGCCGTAATCATAAAAACTTTTTGTTTAGGATAACGGCTTTTTAT
>JBDTRQ010000188.1:0-5128 GCA_039931535.1 Ignavibacteriota bacterium | reverse complement strand
AGGTTGGAGAAGGCAGTAGCTTTAAATTATTATTTTCGAAAAATTCTCAATTAAATCTGGAGAAATAAATGACAAAGATTTTAGTTGTTGATGATGAACAAAATATGCGCACCGGATTAAAAGATAATCTTGAGTTTGAAGGCTATGATGTTGAAACAGCAATAGACGGCGAGCAAGGATTAAAAAAGATTATTGAAAGCACTTACAACCTAATTATTCTTGATGTAATGATGCCGAAGAAATCTGGTTTTGATGTGTGTAAAGAAGTTCGCAAAGCAGGTATTACAACTCCCGTTATTTTACTAACTTCAAAAGGAGAAGAGATTGATAAAGTTGTTGGGTTAGAAATCGGTGCGGATGATTATGTTACAAAACCGTTTAGCTTACGTGAACTGCTTGCACGGGTAAAAGCTATTTTAAGACGAAGTGATAACCTTACAATGGATGATGCGGCACGTGAAGTAAAAATCGGAAAACTTGAAATTAATTTTAGTGGATATAAAGCAACAGACAAAAATAAAGATGTTCAAATGTCGCATAAAGAATTTGAAATACTTCATCACTTATGGAAGCATAGAAATTCAACTGTAAGCCGCGATGATTTATTAACTGAGATTTGGGGTTACGATGAAACACCTACAACAAGAACTGTTGATAATTTTATTTTAAAACTCAGACAAAAAGTAGAAAATGATTCCAACCATCCGCAAATAATTTTAACTGTACACGGGATTGGGTATAAGCTAGTGATTTAAAATGTTCTATATTCTAATATGGATACTTAATTAATTATTTTTCTTAATTCAATTCTACATTCTAAATTCATCATTCATCATTATCATGACATTTCTTTACATCTCTTTACGATGAGATGACACCACTGACAATTCATTAATGTACGTTTGTACCAGAAGCTTAAATGTATTTATAATTTATTTGCAAGAGGTACAAAAAATGAAAACTAGAATATTACACAGCGCAGAAAAGTTTTACTTTGTTCTGGATACAATTCTTTTCTTACTATTAGTTTCCAACTCATTCGGACAGATTAAACAAGTTGCAGATCTGACGGACCACAAATATGCTCTACAAAATCTTAAGATGGGAATTCAATCGGAAAATGATGGGGTAAGAGAAAGTTCGATATATTTAGCTGGGAAATATAGATTTATAGATACTGAAGATACTCTAATTAAGCAGCTTAAAGTTGAAAAAGATTCTGATATTAAAGTGCTAATTGGATTAGCATTATTCAGGATGAGCAGCGAAAAAGGAATGAATGCATTACAAGTGCTTGCAGAAAGTGATTCAAATCCAAAAGTAAGAAGAATGAGCAAAGCTATTTATAATGAATATCTGGTTAACTATACTAACAGAACTGCGGATGTTAGATAATAGTCAGTTAGTAGCAAACACCTTGTCACACTGAGCGAAGCTTGCCTACCGGCAGGCAGGTCGAAGTGTGACTTTCTATTTTAAAAATGAATGGTCATCCTTCGTCTCCGCTCAGGATGACAGTGGTAAAGTTTTTATCTCAAGTTTTCAGAAACTTCTTCAACCTGCTTCCAAACTCTTAAAAGATTTCCACCGAGAATTTTTTCAATATCTTTATCGGTATAACCGCGCTGTAAAAGTTCATAAACAAGATTTGGATATTTGGAAGCATCGTCTAATCCAACAGGAAGCAGCCCGCCAGTTCCATCAAAATCAGAACCGATTCCGATGTAATCTACACCAACTAAGTTTTTTACATGATCAATATGATTTGCAACATCTTTTACCGTTGCAGATGCAAGCGGATTTTCTTTCCAATAGTTATCTTCATACTTCCCTGCTGCTTCTGTTCCGGATTTAATGTTATTTTCTTTTAAGTAAGATTTAATATTTTCCTCACCATTTGTGTATTGCTCATAAATATCATTGCGTAAGAAAAAACTTGCAAAAGCTATTTGAATAACTCCGCCATTCTTTGCTAATACTTTTATCATTTCATCGTTCATATTTCTTTCATAAGTGGGAGTGAAATATCTGCAGGAGGAATGTGAAGCAATTACAGGAGCTTTGCTAAGTTTTATAACATCATAAAAAGTGCTGTCGCTAACGTGTGAAATATCAACCATCATTCCTAAGCGATTCATTTCTTTTACAACATCTTCACCAAATGGACTTAAGCCGTTCCATTTTCTTTCGGGATCGTTTGCGGAATCACAGATGTGATTCGATCTGTAATGTGCAAGTGTTATGTATCGGACACCTTTATCATAAAACTCTTTTAAGTTATTCAAATTTTTTTCGATTGGTGAGCCATTTTCCATTCCCATCGTTAATAAAATTTTGCCTTTGTTTTTTTGCTGCTCAACATCAGAAACTGATCTTAAAAAATAAAACTTATCCGGCCATTCATTAACCATTCTGTGAACAAGATTCATCATCGAATCAGCTTTTACTTTTGATTTACCTGTGCCTTCTAAACTTGGAGAAGTATATATTGACATAAATGCAACATCTAGTCCGCCTTTGCGTGCTCGTGGGTAATCGATTTCTCCTTTGTCAGATTCCTGTGTTACGTCAAACCAACCATCGTAAAGCAAATCGGGTAAATCGATATGAGTGTCAACCATAACAAATGTTTTACTTAACTCCACAGCTCTATTGTAAAGTGCTGAATCAGTTATTTGAAAATCATTCTGTGAAAAAGCAATTGAAGTAAAGGAAAGAATAAAAAGCACTGCAAATAATTTTTTCATTGTTGTTCTTTAATAGTTTTGTAATAATTCTGGATTGAAAATAGCTAAATTGAAATGCCCTTCAAATTAAAACCATGACAATTATTTACAAATGTTTACTTTGTAGTGATACTCAAATAGTTTAAATATTGTAGGTTTATTCTAAGAGAAAATAGAAATATGAAACACATAAAAATTTATAATATAATTTTGCTTTTGCTCCTTACATTAACTCTAAATGGTTGTTTTGAAGATAGAAGTGTGCAACCAAAAAAAGGCAGCGATGAAAAGTTATTAATTGATCTGTCCGGTCGTTGGAAATTTAGTCTGGGCGATAAAATGGAAAGGAAAGAAAGATCTTTTAATGATGATAGCTGGGAAAAAATAAATGTACCATCATCGTGGGAAAACCAAGGCTTTCACGGTTATGATGGATATGCATGGTATCGAACATCTTTTAAATTATCCAAAGAGAATGAGACTAAAGATTTATATTTAATTTTAGGTTACATTGATGATGTTGATCAAACTTTTATAAATGGAAATTTGGTTGGAGTATCAGGTGGATTTCCGAATAATTACAGAACTGCTTACAATGCTTTTAGAAAATATTATATCCCAAAAGAATATTTAAGTAAAGACGGTGAAAATGTTATTTCAGTGCGTGTTTATGATGATGAACTTGATGGGGGAATAATAAGCGGTGATATCGGAATCTATTTTGTTGAATCAGGATTTGAGCCCGATATAAACTTAAGCGGAATTTGGGATTTTAAAACAGGAGATGATTCTGCTTTTCTAAAAATTCAAAAACCGAATTTTGATATCGATAAACTTATGGTTCCGGCTCATTGGGATATTCAAGGTTATCAGGATTATGATGGATTTGCCTGGTATAAAAAATCATTCTTCCTTTCAAAAGATTTTGAGGGTGAAAGTATGATTCTATTGCTTGGTAAGATTGATGATATTGATCAAACGTTTGTAAATGGAATTCTTGTTGGTTCTACAGGTTTGTGGAATTTTAAAAATATTCCAACAGATTTTAATAGTAATTTTGAATGGGCACAGGAACGTGTTTATTCTGTTCCAGCTAAGTTGTTAAAATTTGGAGAGACAAATACAATTGCTGTTCGTGTTTATGATGGATTTCAAGATGGCGGAATTTACGAAGGACCAATTGGACTTATTACGCAATCCAATTACAAAAAGTATTTTGGTAAAAAATAATTCTATTCAGTTTCAAATTTTATAGTCTTGTTAGCGTTGTTCATTAAAAACAAGTAGGAAATAATCATTGCAAAAGATCCAAACAAAACATCTGAAGTAAAGTGTGCACCAATAACAACGCGGCTTATACAAACTGCTATTGCCCAACTAATTATAATTCCCTTTAAAATAACTCTTTGGTAAAAAGCTTTATCTGCAAAAAACACAAACAACGCTAATAACATAAAACCCATCGCAGCGTGCCCAGAAGGAAAAGATTGATTACCGTTTATTCCCTGTGGTAAATACCAGGGAGTAAAATCAGAATAGTTTGCAGCAAGATCTCTAAATCTTATTCGTCCCCATAATATTTTTATCGGTTGAGCAAAAAGGATGTATCCATAAAAAAACATTTTAAAAGATATGCGTGAAAACAAAATAGTTTTTTTAGAAAAATTGTGCTGCTTTCTAAATAATAATGACAAAAGAATATTGATGATTATAGCAGATAAAAAGAAAATATTCTGATACGAACTAAAAAATATCCAGCCGTTAGTAATTGCGATTGACGCAACCCAAAAAATATAAATTGTAATAAGTGAATTGGCTGTTAATAAAAATCCTGTAAACAAAATAGTTTTTGTATTTGATGAAGCTTTAAGTGTTACAATGTAAATGTGCGCACCTATTATTACGATAATCAAACCCGGGATTTCACCAAAGTTTTGTAAAAATATTGCCCAACCAGAATTTGGATTATATAGACTAATTGAAATCCATAAATCGCTTGATTCTAAAAGAAATGCGGCAACTATCCAGATAAGAATATAATAATATGCTACGGTTTTGTTTGATCTTTTCTTCAAAAAATTTCTCTTAATCGTTATAATAATTTAAAGAATGAGATGTAGAACAACTAATCAATATTATTTAGCAAAACTAATCTGATTATATTTATATTAGTTAAAATATCTTATATGAAAGGAAACGAAATGTCATTTAAATATTCAATCGGTAAATATTCTAATTTGGTTGATGAAGCAATAAAAAAACTTAACGATGAAAAAGTTATTGATAGAATCTGGAAAAAAGATTTTACTGTGTGGAATAATGATCCAACAGAAATATCAAACAGACTGGGCTGGCTTGATAGTGTTGAAGTTACAAGTAAATCATTAAATGAAATAAATTAT
>JBDTRQ010000187.1:0-2765 GCA_039931535.1 Ignavibacteriota bacterium | reverse complement strand
CCGGTGATATTCCTGAAAATCTAAAGACAAAAAGAATTGTTGCGCTTGATATGGGTGCACTTATTGCGGGAACACAATTTCGTGGACAGTTTGAAGAAAGATTGAAAGCGGTTATTAAAGAAGTTCAGGAATCAAACGGAGAGATTATTCTCTTTATTGATGAGCTTCATACACTTGTTGGTGCAGGTGCAACACAAGGCGCGATGGATGCTGCAAATATTTTAAAACCAGCTCTCGCTCGCGGTGAGCTGCATGCAATCGGCGCCACAACTCTTGATGAATATAAGAAGTATATCGAAAAAGATGCGGCACTTGAAAGACGCTTTCAACCCATAATTGTCGGCGAACCATCTGAAGAAGATACAATTTCAATTTTGCGTGGACTTAAAGAACGTTACGAAGTTCATCATGGTGTCCGTATAACTGATGGCGCAATTGTAGCGGCTACTCAACTTTCAGAAAGATATATCACGGATAGATTTCTTCCTGATAAAGCAATTGATCTTATTGATGAGGCGGCATCAAAACTAAGAATTGAAATTGATTCTATGCCGGAAGAACTTGATGTGCTTGAGAGAAAAGTTAAACAGCTTGAAATCGAACGTGAAGCTTTAAAAAGAGAAAAAGATGATGCCTCTGCAAAACGACTTGAAGAATTGCAAGATGAATTAAGTGAATTAAATTCTGAGCGGGCTAAACTTCGTACACATTGGGATATGGAGAAAGATAAAATCCAAAAAATCCGCAAGATGAAAAGTGAAATTGAAAATCTAAAGCTTGATGCTGAAAAATATGAACGTGAAGGTGATCTTGGAAAAGTTGCGGAGATACGTTACGGAAGAATTGTAAATCTTGAAAAGCAGTTGAAAGAAGAAACTGAAAGACTTGCCAAAGCTCAATCTGATAAAAAAATGTTGAAAGAAGAGGTTGATGCTGAAGATATAGCCGAAGTTGTTGCAAAGTGGACAGGAATTCCAGTAAGTAAAATGCTGGAAAGCGAACGAAGCAAACTTTTAAAATTAGAAGATGAACTTC
Source organism: Ignavibacteriota bacterium (assembly GCA_039931535.1). Lineage (GTDB taxonomy): Bacteria > Bacteroidota > Ignavibacteria > Ignavibacteriales > Ignavibacteriaceae > IGN3. The sequence continues at coordinate 1,730 of JBDTRQ010000187.1, read as the reverse complement.
ATAACAGAGTTGTAGGGCAGGATGAAGCTGTTTCTGCTGTGGCAAATGCTATTCGCCGTTCACGGTCGGGATTGCAGGATGCAAATCGTCCTATCGGTTCATTTATTTTTCTTGGAACAACAGGCGTTGGTAAAACGGAGCTTGCTCGTGCACTTGCAGAAATTCTTTTTGATGATGAACACGCAATGATACGAATTGATATGAGTGAGTACATGGAAAAGTTTTCTGTGTCGCGTTTAATTGGTGCGCCCCCGGGATATGTTGGATATGAAGAAGGCGGGCAATTAACAGAAGCAGTTCGCAGAAGACCTTACTCGGTTGTGCTGCTTGATGAAATTGAAAAAGCACACGCTGATGTTTTTAATGTTCTTCTTCAGGTTTTGGATGATGGGAGATTGACAGACAATCAGGGAAGAACAGTAAACTTTAAAAACACAATTATTATAATGACATCAAATCTTGGCTCGCATATTATTCAGGATAGGCTTGAATCATTTGATGAAGATAATGTTGAAACTTTTATGGGTGAGCTAAGACAGCAGATGCACGACTTGCTTAGAAAAACAATTCGTCCGGAGTTTTTAAATAGAATTGATGAAATTGTTTTATTCAAGCCTTTATCAAGAACTGAAATAAGAAGCATTGTTGATATCCAACTTAGGCGAGTACAGAAAATGCTTAACGAAAAAGAAATAATGCTTGATGTTTCCGAGGATGCAAAAGACTGGCTTGCACAGCTTGGCTACGATGTAACTTATGGCGCGCGTCCATTAAAACGAGTGATACAAAAATATCTTATCAATCCACTTTCGCAAGAATTACTCGCAGGTAATTTTGTAGATGGTGATACAATAAAAGTTAATGTTGGCGAAAAGGCAAATCTGGTGTTTAGTAAGTAGATGTAAGTTACTGGATGCTGGAAAAACTTCAGTGTTTTTTTGTAAATTAAGTTATGGAAAAAGTAATTAAAAAAACTTCAATTAGAGAAAAACAATCTGATCTTGAGTATTGGTTAACTAAAACTCCTCAAGAAAGATTAGATGCTCTCGAGTTTTTAAGACAACAATACATTAGCTTTAATAAAAATGTTCAATCAAAACTTCAAAAAGTTGTAAGAGTCACCACTCTTAAAAACAAAAACTGCCCAACCACGTGATATTGATGATGTTGAAAATTTAACTAATAAAAATTAATTTAGTTATTTCAGATGTTACCGTCATACTGTGTATTTAATTCCTGCCACGGTTCGACCGTGTCAGCTGCAAACTATAAAAAATTTTAACCGCCGGAGAAAAATTCTGCGGTTTTTTATAATAGAGAAGTTGCTTCTGAAAATATAATTTTAATATCTCTAATTTTAGAGATATATTTTGGAAAAGTTTAAAAATTAGCTGCGAATTTCTTATTTTAACAACAGTTTAAGAAACATCATTTCTATAAAGATGCCAAAAGTTAAACATACTATTCTTGAGTGGGCTAGAAAGAATTCTTTGCTTTCGATAGAAGAAGCTGCGAAAAAATTAAATTTAACTGACGATAAAAAATTTCAAGCAGAAGAAAAACCTCGAAGCGGACAAAATTCTGACGTAAAGAGACTCGTTCATCTCAAGTGAAATGAACTTGTACTAGGTACAAACCTACACCAAAAACAGGAGATAGAATGCAAAAATGCTTGTTTGTATTTGTCATTGTGCTTTTCGGGGTTTCGAACCTCGCTGCTCAATGGTCGG
>JBDTRQ010000186.1:0-15182 GCA_039931535.1 Ignavibacteriota bacterium | reverse complement strand
TTTATTGGAAAAGTGAACAGCAATGATTTGAAAATAAAGTTTGATAAAACTGATTTCAATCATCCTATATTCCAAAATATTTTTCAAAATGATGAAAAGAAAAAATATGAATCACCTGAGTTAAATGCCTATTACAAAAATTCATCAGCAGGCAATCAAATAATTTCTTTGGTTGATGGTTCATCGTTTTTAAATGAGATGAGATTTGGCAAAGGTAAAGTTCTGGTGTTTAACTGTGCGCCGGTTTTAAACTGGGGTGATTTCCCGATTAAAAGTATTTTTGCTCCGTTAATGAATAAATCTGTTACATATCTTTCATCCAAAGAAAGAGATCAAAACATTTTTACTGCGGGTGAAGAAATAAATATTAATTTAAGAAATCAAAATTCATCACAAATAAAAATTGTTAAGCCGGATAAATCTGAAGAGCTTATTAATCTTAATGATAATTCATCGAGAGATTTCCTAGCTTACTCAAATACAAACGCAGCGGGTAGTTATAAATTTTATTCGGGAGATAAATTGATAGATGATATTTCAATCAATACTGATCCTTCAGAATCAAAAACGGATTATGCAGATGAAAATGATTTTGAAAATTATCTAAAAGAAATAAAGTTTGATGGTAATTATGTTCCGATTGACAAAGAAAGTAATATTACAGAAAAAATTCTGCAAGCTAGATTTGGCAGTGAGTTGTGGAGATATTTTTTACTTGTTGCAATAATATTAGCTTTGATTGAAATGACAATTGCAAGAAATACAAAAAAAGATTTGGAAGGATTAAATAATTAGAATGTCATTGCGAGTGAGCCTGCCTGTCGGCAGTCAGGTCTTCGGGCGAAGCAATATATAGAATAAACAAGATTGATCAACAGATTGCTTCACCCACTAAAGTGGGATTCGCAATGACAATCAAATAAAACATTATGATAGAAATAACTAAAAAAGTAATTGAACGTGCAATGCTTGTTGCGCTTGATACAAAACAATACCGCAAAGAAGTTGTTGAAGAACATCTTGCCGAGCTTGAAGAACTTGCTAACACTGCGGGTGCAGAAACAATCTTTAAGATAATCCAAAACAAATCAAGAATGGATTCTGCTTACTACATTGGAAAAGGAAAAGCTGAAGAATTAGCACAGCTTGTTGAATTGAACGATATCAACATAATTATTTTTGATGATGATTTAACTCCTGTACAAGTAAGAAATCTTTCAGATCTATTTAAACGAAAAGTAATCGACAGAAGTGGATTGATACTTGATATTTTTGCCTCACGTGCAAAAAGTAAAGAAGCAAAAACTCAAGTTGAACTTGCACAGCTTCAATATCTTTTACCACGTTTAACACGCGCATGGACTCACCTATCAAAGCAATACGGTGGTATTGGTACTAAGGGTCCCGGTGAAACACAGATTGAAACTGACAGGCGAATTATTCGTACAAGAATTGCACATCTAAAAGAAAAACTTACTGAAATTGAATCACACAGAGTTATTCAAAGTAGCGGAAGAAAAAATGCAACACGAATTGCAATTGCCGGATACACAAACGCTGGTAAATCAACTTTATTTAATTGGCTAACCAGCTCCGATGTTTTTGCAGAAGATCAATTATTTGCAACACTTGATTCAACTACACGTACGCTTGATGTACACAATTCAGAAAAGATATTAATAAGTGATACGGTTGGATTTATACGCAAACTTCCGCCTCAGCTTGTGGCATCATTTAAAAGTACATTAAGTGAAGTGCGAGAGGCTGATATTATTTTTCACGTGATTGATGTTTCGCATCCATTTTATGAGGATCATCTTAAAGTTGTAGAAGACACGTTAAAAGAATTTGGAAGCGCTGATAAAAAAGTTATTAGAATATTTAATAAAGTTGATCTTATAAAAGATAAAGCAAAAATCGATTTTATTCGTAACTCCCACAAAGACAGTATAATGATTTCTGCAAAACGTGGAATAAATATTTTATCATTAAAAAAATTGCTTAATGATATTATAGAAGATCAATTTGTTGAAACTAAAATCACTTTGCAGTTGAATGAATCAAAAAAAGTTTCGCAGATACATTCTTTGGCAGAAGTTTTAAAGATAGATTATGATGAAGATGGAATAAAAATCCATTACAAAACAAGTAAACAAAATTCAGAAAAAATAAAGAAGATTTTACATGGCTGATAAAAAACTTATTATTGACGGCAGCTCACTTACACTTGAGAAAATAAATTTTTTCCTGTTGGAAAATCCAACTATATCATTATCAAATGAATCTAAAAAGAAAGTAATAAAAGCTCGTAAGCTTATTGATAAATGGGTTGATGAGGGGAAAATAATTTACGGTGTTACAACCGGCTTTGGCGAGTTTGCAAATGTTTCAATCTCTAAAAAAGATATTGAGAAGCTTCAGGAAAATTTAATCGTAAGTCATTCAACCGGAGTTGGTGATCCGCTGCCGCCGTTTATTGTAAAGATTATGATGCTGCTTCGTGTTAATGCACTTGCAAGTGGACATTCGGGAATTCGTCTTGAAACACTTGAACTTTTAATTGCAATGATAAACAATAATATTATTCCAGTTATTCCATCACAAGGTTCTGTTGGATCGAGCGGTGATCTTGCACCGCTTTCGCATCTTGTACTTGCTATGATCGGAAAAGGTGAAGCACAAATATTTAAAGATGTGTTGAAAGATAATCCACATAAAATAAAATTTTTAAAATCAACTGCTGCATTAAAAAAGTTTGGGCTAACACCCATTAAACTTGCCGCAAAGGAAGGTTTAGCCTTAATTAACGGCACTCAAATGATGACGGCGTTTGCAGCTTACATTTGTATCGAAGCAAAAAAACTTGAAAAGATTGCAGATATTTCCGGCGCACTTTCTCACGAAGCATTACGCGGTACAGATAACGCTTTTGATTTGAGATTGCATAAGTTAAGACCCTTCCCGGGACAAATTGCAGTTGCAAAAAATATTCTTGCAACGATTAAAGGAAGTGAGATTCGTGAATCACATAGAGAAAATGATCCGCGTGTACAGGATTCATATTCACTTCGCTGTATTCCTCAAATACATGGAGCTTCACGAGATTCAATTGATTACGTTTGTTCACGAGTTGAGATTGAACTTAATTCTGTAAATGATAATCCATTAATTTTTCCCGATGATGAAGCTCATCTTGAAGGCGGAAATTTTCATGGTCAGCCAATAGCACTTGTAATGGATTTTATGGCAATCGCACTTTCGGAATATGCAAATGTATCCGAGCGAAGAACAGAAAGAATGCTAAACGGTTCACTTAGCAACCTGCCAAGATTTCTTGCAAAGAACGGCGGATTAAACTCCGGTTTGATGATAGCACAATATACAGCCGCTTCGCTTGTTTCAGAAAATAAAATTCTTGCTCATCCAGCAAGTGTGGATTCAATTCCAACTTCTGCAAACCAAGAAGATCATAATTCAATGGGATCAATTGCAGTGAGAAAATGTTTTCAAATCCTAAAAAATGTTCAAGCAGTTCTGGCGATTGAAATTTTAACAGCCTGCCAGGGATTGGAATTTCATAAACCATTAAAACCCGGGACAGGCAGTAGTATTGCATATAAAACAGTTCGCAATTTGGTTCCATCGTTAGAAAATGATAGAATTATTTATAAAGATATTGAGAAAGTAAAATCACTTATCCTTAATAATATTATTTTGTGTGAAGTTGAAAAGAAAATAAATCTTCAATAATTAGTTGAGATTAATATGAACAAAACATTTTTACTAACATTTGAACACGGACCGAAATACCAATCTGAAAAAAATTTTCACGATCAAATTAATTGGGAAAATCATTCTAAGTTTTCTGATAAACTTTTTTTGCAGCATAAAGTAACAATGGGCGGAGCGTTAAAGGATGAGTCAAAAATAATCATAGTTGCAAACGGAAGAAATGAAAGCTCGATTAGAAATCTTTTTAAAGATGACCCATTTATTAAAAATGGTGTACTTACTTTAACTCATGTTGATGAATGGGAATTGCACTTAAATCCAGAACATATTGATGAAGAATAAATTTTCTGATATTAATATCAATGCAATCGGTGTTATGTCCGGAACTTCGCTGGATGGGTTAGATATTTGTTATGCAAATTTTATTCAAAAAGATTCTAAATGGTCTTATAAAATTATTGAAACTCAATGTATTACTTATCCACAGTTACTAAAAACGCAAATAGCAAACGCACATTTAATGGATGCAAATTCTTTTACACAATTGCATGCGGACTATGGAATTTTTATCGGTAAATCAGTAAAAGCATTTATAGATGGATGTTCTGCCAAACCTAAAATAATTGCTTCTCACGGACATACAATTTTTCACCAGCCAGAAAAGAAATTAACATATCAAATCGGTAACGGAGCTAATATAGCTGCTGAAACTGGAGTTAATACGGTTTGTGATTTTAGAAGTTTGGATGTTGCTCTAAACGGGCAGGGCGCTCCTCTTGTTCCAATCGGCGATAAGTTACTTTTTTCAGATTATGATTCCTGTTTAAACCTTGGCGGCTTTTCAAACATATCATTTAATAAAGATGGGAAAAGAATTGCTTATGATATTTGTCCTGTAAACTTTGTGCTTAATTATTATATGATGAAAATAGGAAAAGATTTTGATGAAGATGGTATTACTGCAAGATCAGGAATTATTAATATCAAACTATTAGACAGATTAAATGAATTAAGTTTTTATAAAACCGATGGTCCAAAATCTTTAGCAAGAGAAGATGTTGAAAAGGAATTTTTACCTTTAATTGATTCATTCAATTTAAATGTTGAAGATAAACTTGCTACTTGTTGTGAACATATTGCAATTCAGATTCGTAAAAATATTCCTGAAGGAAAAATAATTATAACCGGTGGCGGTGCATTTAATAAATTTCTAATTGAGCGAATAAAAACTAATTCACCTCACTGTACTATTTATATTCCGGATGATCAAACAATAAACTACAAGGAAGCATTGATTTTTTCTTTTCTCGGAGTTTTATATTTATATGATTTACCAAATTGCTTATCATCAGTTACTGGCGCGATTTCAGACAGTATTGGCGGCGCACTTTATAAATCAATCACGTAGATTTAAATAAAATTTTGCCTTAATAGTTTTCCTCCTTTTCTATTCTTATACCTAAATTTGATAATTAAAATAGTTAGAATTTTTGAATAAGAATTTCACGCAAAGGCGCAAAGACGCAGAGCAAAACATGAATGAAAATGAAATATCAAAAATTATAGTTGATTGCTGTTTTAAAGTTCATACTCAATTAGGCCCAGGATTGTTAGAATCTGTTTATGAAGAAGTGTTAAGTTATGAGATTATAAGTAGAGGGCTGAAAATAGAGAGGCAAAAGGGGATTCCTGTTATTTATAGTGATATTAAAATGGAATTAGGTTTTAGAGCTGATATAATTGTAGAAAATAAAATTATTATTGAATTAAAATCTATTGAGGCAATAGCACCAGTCCATTGCAAACAACTTTTAACTTATTTGAAATTAACTGGAATCAAACTGGGATTGTTAATTAATTTTAACGAAGCATTAATAAAAGATGGTATTAAAAGAATTGTGAACAATTTATAGTTGCTTTGCGACTTAGCGTCTTTGCGTGAAAAATTTTAAGGATTAAAATGGAAATAATATATCTCATAATTGGTTTGGTAATTGGATTTGTAATTGCGTTTTTATTTTTCAAAACCAAGAAAACAATTCCGATTGAAGAAGCAAACAAGCTAAACACAGAAATTAACTCGCTTAAAGTTGAAGAAGGAAAATCAACTGAAAGAATAAAACTTATTGAAGCTGATAAACTTTTACTTCAATCTGATTTGAAAAGCGAAAGAGATAAATCAGAAAAACTAAATTCTGAAAATTCATCTCTAAAATCTGATTACTCAAACCTTCAAACAAAACTAAACGAGCAAAAAGCCGAAGTAGAAAAGTTACAGGAAAAGTTTACAAAGGAATTTGAAAATCTTGCCAACAAAATATTTGAAGAGAAGGGAAATAAGTTTTCTGAACAGAACAAAGAAAAGTTAAGTGAAATATTAAATCCATTAAAAGAAAAAATTTCTGATTTCGAAAGAAAAGTTGATGAGACAAATAAAGAGAATATAAAAGGAAATGCTTCTTTGAAAGAACAGCTTCAATCACTTAAGGAAATGAATCAGCAGATAACTCAGGAGGCAAAGAATTTAACTACAGCATTAAAGGGGCAAAGCAAAACACAAGGTAATTGGGGCGAGTTTATTTTAGAAAGTATTCTTGAAAAATCCGGACTTGTAAAAGGCAGAGAGTACCTTGTACAGGAAAGTATAACTGCGGAATCCGGTAAAAGATTCCAGCCTGATGTAATTATAAATTTACCTGAGAATAAAAGTATAATTATCGATTCAAAAGTTTCACTTATCGGATATGAAAAATTTATTTCTGAAGAAGATGAACATCAAAAACAGCTTGGTTTGCGCGAACATATAAATTCAATTCGTTCACATATAAAAAATCTTAGCGGAAAGAATTATCAAAATCTTTATCAGCTTGAAAGTTTAGATTTTGTTTTAATGTTTATGCCGATTGAGCCTGCGTTTGCTGTTGCTGTGCAATCTGATCCTTCAATTTTTACAGATGCATTTGAACAGAATATTGTGATTGTTAGTCCATCAACTTTGCTTGCAACACTCAGAACAATTTCAAGTATCTGGCGGCAGGAAAATCAAAATAAAAACGCGATTGAGATTGCAAAACAAAGCGGAGATATGTTAGATAATTTTACTGCATTTGTTGATGATTTGATTTCGATTGGCAAAGGATTAATTACAACTAAAGATAATTATGATAAAGCTATGAATAAGCTAACTGAAGGCAGAGGCAATCTTATTAGTCGTTCAGAAAAAATAAAACAACTTGGAGCAAAAGCCAGTAAATCGTTACCGCCAAATATTCTTAATCATGCTGATATTGATGATGATAATGAAGCCCCCTAAATCCCCCTAAGAGGGACTTTAGAGTTTGTGCAATTATTTAAAATATTATTATGATAGTTCGTCCTCCACAATCAGAAGAAGAATTTGAACGTTATAGAGATTTGCGTTGGAGAATTTTGCGTGCACCGTGGAATCAACCAAGAGGAAGTGAAATTGATGAATTAGAATCTAAAGCATTTCCAATAATGGTTTGTGAAGTTGAAGGAATACCAGTTGGAGTTGGACGAGTACATTTTAATTCAGAAACAGAAGCTCAAATACGTTCAATGGCAGTGGAAGAAGAATGGAGGGGAAAAGGAGTCGGTTCAATCGTAATTAAAGAATTAGAAAAAATTGCAATTGAAAAAGGTGCAAAGAAAATTATTCTTCACGCTCGAGATAATGCAGTTAAGTTTTATGAAAGTAACGGTTACAAGATTATAAAACAATCACATACTTTGTTTGAAGTGATTCCGCATTTTCTGATGGAGAAAATAATAGAACACGGATAACGCGGATTTAACGGATTAGCACAGATTTAAAATCTATTTCTCTCCTGCCTAGTTTCTCATTTTCCATTTTTATTGCAAAATAGTCAAGACTTTTTTGCAAGATAACGAACAATAGTCGTTAATTTATTTTGAAGAAATCGTCGCTAAATTATTATAATGTTTCAATTGCAGTTTTTAGTAGGTCTTTACTAGGTTTTTATCTATAGTTTAAGGCTTTGTAATGATCATTATCAGGATCAAATTGTGGCAACATCTTAATTTGCATTTTTAAGTAATACTTTATAGTTTCGTTTCGTAATATTCCTATTTTTAGTAACATAGCGAAACGATATGATATTTTTAGCTCTTAAAAGCTTGTTAAAGGATTACCTGGTATTTTCCGTAAATGATATTCTAAAGTTAGAGCCAGGTTTCCACAGGCAAAGATTAGTAGAATGGCAGAAAAAGGGATATATAAAAAAGATAGTTGATAGATTCTATATTTTTTCTGATACAAAAATTGATGAAGAACTTTTATACTTAATTTCTAATCGTATTTATCAACCCTCTTATATTTCTTTAGAAACAGCTTTAAAGTATTACAATTTAATTCCCGAAAGTGTTTATGCTGTTACTGCGGTATCATCAAAGCGTACATACCATTTTAAATCCGCGGTTGCGGATTTTCTTTACAGGAAAATTCAACCAAAACTTATTTTTGGATATAAGGCTGTTCAAAATAAAAACTACACAATAAAAATTGCAGAGATTGAAAAAGCAGTAATAGATTATTTTTATTTAAATCCCCAAATAAAAACTAATGGACATTTTGAAGAGTTACGATTCAACTCAAAAGAATTTCTTGAAAACTATAACAATGAAAAAATGATGCAGTACATTGAATTGTTCTCAAATAAATCGCTAAATAAAAGAATGACACACTTTATAAGTTTTATAAGCAATGTTTAGTCTAACTGAAATAGAAAAGTACTTTCCGCCAAAAGAACAGGCATATAAAAGAAATATGTTTCATGAATATTTGCAGTATAAAATTTTGCAGATTATTTATGATTCATCTTATGGTTCAAAACTTTATTTTTTAGGTGGCACTTGCTTAAGGATAGTTCATAATAACCAGAGATTTTCTGAAGATCTGGATTTTGATAATATTGATCTGAAGCAAAATGATTTTGAAGAGATAACTTTACTTGTAAAAAAAAGATTGGAACTTGAAGGCTGTAAGGTTGAACTAAAAAATGTTTATAAAGGTGCTTTTAGATGCTACATCCGTTTGCCGGAAATACTTTTTGAAAATAAATTATCAGGCTATAAAGAGGAAAAAATATTAATTCAACTCGATACAGAGCCACAGCATTTTGAATATACCCCGGAAAAAGAATTATTAAACAAGTTTGATGTTTTTACCCAAATTTTAACCACACCAGCAGATATTGTTTTATCTCAGAAGCTATATGCTGTTTTCAACCGGAAAGTGCCTAAAGGAAGAGATTTTTATGATGTTGTGTTTTTACTTTCTAACCACGAACCAAACTATAAATACTTAATTCAAAAACTATCCATAGATTCTCCAGAATCTCTAAAAGAAAGACTGATACAAAAATGCAGTTCATTATCACTAAAAGAATTAGCAAATGATGTTAAACCTTTTTTAATTAATTCTGATGACATTAAGAAAATAACTTTATTTGAGGAATACATAATGCAAAGATTTAAGTAGCTTTATCAATTAAATTTTGGGCGTGCAAAGACTTCTTCCTACAAAACATCACTCTTAAATAATCCTTACAGAATGTCTATACTCCCATTTTTAAAATCTCATCAAACTCATATTTTGCAACAGGCATAACAGATAACCGATTTCCACGAGCTACCAATCTCATATTTTTTAGTTTTGGGTTTGATTTAATTGCTTCAAGAGTTACTGGTGTTTTAAACTCTTTTACAAATTTAACATCAACCATAATCCATGCTGGATTTTTTGGATCAGCTTTAGGATCATAATGATTACTATCGGGATCAAATTGTGTATGATCTGGATATCCTTCTTTTACAACTTCACAAACTCCCATTACCGCAAGAGTATCCGAGTTGCTGTGATAAAACAAAACTTTATCTTCTTTTTTCATTTCAACGCGCAAAAAATTTCTTGCTTGATAATTTCTTACTCCATCCCAAAAAGTTGTTTGCTTTTTGCTCTTCTTTAAATCGCTAAAAGAAAAAGATTCAGGTTCTGATTTTATGAGCCAATATTTTTGCATTATAAAACTCCGATTATTCTACTTATAAATTCGTACTATTTTTCTAAATTGCTATTCACTTTATGTGTAAATATATTAAATCATAATGATTATAAAGAAAACCATTTTACTTTTTGTTTTATTATTTGCGGTAACATTAAACGCACAAAATGAAACAGGATTTCAAATTGCGCGTCTTAAGTACAGCGGCGGCGGCGATTGGTATAATGATCCCTCAGCGGAAGTCAATTTATTAAAATTTGTACAGGCAACTACAAATATTAAAGTAAAAGCAGAATATAAATTTGTGGATATTAGCTCGGATGAAATGTTTTCTTATCCATTTTTATTTTTAACCGGACATGGAAATATTGTGTTCTCATCCGATGAAGCAAAACGATTAAGAACCTATTTAGATAATGGCGGATTTCTTTACATTGATGATGACTATGGTTTGGATAAAGCAATACGAAGAGAAATGAAAAAGGTTTATCCTGAAAAAGATTTTTTAGAGTTGCCATTCAGCAATAAAATATTTAACATTTTTTACAAGTTTGAAAACGGAACACCTAAAACTCATGAGCACGATAAAAAACCTCCGCAATCTTTTGGAATATTTAATGGAGAAAAATTAGCCGTGTTATATACTTACGAATCAAATCCCAGTGATGGCTGGGCTGATCCTGAAGTGCATAACGATCCGCAGAATAAGAGGGAAGAAGCACTTAAGTTTGGAACGAATATTATTGTCTATGCTTTAAGTAAATAAAAATGAACACAAGTTTTTACAAAGAAATAATTAACAAATTAGAATTACTTATTAAAAAAGAGTACGCCGCACTTTTTTTAAAAGGATTACTACTCGCCTCAATAATAATTCTTGCAATTTTTACTTTTTTTAGTTTGATTGAATTAGCTGCAAATTTTAAATCGTTAGTTAGGACCATTTTATTTTTTATTTTTATTGTTGCTGCAATTGGAGCTTTAAGTTATTTAGTTGTTATTCCTTTGCTAAAATATTTTAATGTATTTAAAAAATGGGATTATTTTTATTCTGCAAACAAGGTGGGAAAATATTTCCCAGAAATTAAAGACGATCTTTTAAACGCAATGCAGCTTGTTTCTACTGATAAATCAAAATCACTTTACTCAACAAATTTACTTGATGCGGCATTTAAAAATGTTTATGAAAGAGCAAGGCCAATCAGTTTTGAAAGTATTGTTGATTTTACAAAGGTTAATAAGTTTTCAATTTATTTTTTGTCTCTTATAATCTTATCTACTTTACTTTTTATTACTGTTCCTGGCTTGCAGGCTGCTTCAAACAGATTGGTAAATTTTAATCAGGAATTTATTCCACCTGCAAAATTTTATTTTGAAGTTTATCCGGGCAATACAGAAATAACAAAAGGCGAAAATGTTGGTTTTGTGATTCGAGTTAAAGGTGAAATTCCTAAAAAAATATTTTTATTAACGCGAGAAGAATCACAAACAAATTTTGAAGAACACGAACTTCAAAAAGATTCTTTGGGCAATTACAAATTTTCAATCCAGCAGCTTCGCTCATCTTTAAACTATTTTGCTTCTGCTGAAGAAATTAAAAGTGAAGAATTTAAAATCAGTGTTATCGATCGACCTGTTATAAGATCGATGGATGTAAAAGTTGTTTCGCCAGGCTATTCAAACATTCCAATTATCGAACAAAAGGATAATGGAAATATCTCAGCGCTAATTGGAAGTACAGTTGAGTTGAGTTTATTATCAAACAAAGAATTAAAATCTGCGCACATTGAATTTGAAGACTCAACTAAAACGAATTTAACTGTGCAAAACAATTTGGTTAAAGGATCGTTTAGAATCAGAAAAGATAATTCTTATGTGATTTTATTGAACGATTTAAGTGAAAATCAAAATCTTCAGCCGGTTAGATATTATATCAAAGCAAATTACGACGGCAATCCCACCATTGAATTAGCGTATCCAAAACAAGATATAAATCTTGCCAACGACAGCAGAGTTGCAATTGAAGTTAAGGTAAATGATGACTACGGATTTTCAAAACTTAACCTTAATTACAAACTTACTTCTTCAAGATATGAACCTGTACAGGAAAAATTTTCTACTTTAGTAATTGCTATCGATAAAAAATTAAAGGAACAAATTGTAGATCATATTTGGAATCTTACACAAATAAATCCAGCAGTTAATGATGTTTATTCGTTCTACTTGGAAGTTTTTGATAATGATAATGTTAGCGGACCAAAATCTGCAAAGACGCAAATTATAAATGTAAGAGTTCCTTCGCTTGATGAAATTTTAGCAAATGCTGATGAAACTCAGGATAATGTTCAGGATGAAATGAAGGAAACTTTAAAAGACGCTGAAGAACTAAAAAAAGAATTAGAAAAAATTGACAAAGATTTAAAAAAGGATAAACAGGAAATAACCTGGGAAGAAAAAGAAAAGATAGAACAAGCGTTGGATAAGTTTGAAAAGCTGCAAGATAAAATGGAAAGCGCAAGTGAGCAGTTAAAAAAAATGCAGAATGAACTTCAGCAGAACCAATTGCTTTCTGAGGAAACGCTTGAAAAGTATATGGAATTACAGAAGTTGATGGATGAGATGACAAGTGATGAAATGAAAAAAGCGATGCAGAAAATGCAGGATGCACTTGAAAAGATGAATCGTAATCAAACTCAGGATGCGATGAACCAGATGAAGATGGATGAAGAGAAGTTTAAGAAAAGTATTGAGCGAACAATGAATCTGCTTAAACGATTGCAAGTTGAACAAAAAATGGATGAGATGATTAAACGAACGGAAAATCTTGAACAGAAACAAAATGAACTTAATGAGCAAACAAAGCAAAGTGATTTAAATAATGAAAAGCAGAATGATGAGTTGGCAAAAAAGCAGGATGAAATTTCTAAAGAGCTTGATAGGCTGCAAGAAAAGATGGACGAGCTTAAAGATAAAATGAGCGAGTTGAAAGATATGCCGAATGAAGAAATGGAAAAGCTGCAGGAAGAATTTGAGAAACAAGAAAATGAAAAATTATCTGATCAGGCAAAACAAGATTTAAAACAAAATCAAAAACAAAAGGCGCAAAAAAATCAGCAGCAGCTTTCTAAAAATATGCAGGATATGAAATCAAGTATGCAGCAAATGCAAGAGCAGATGCAGCAGGAAAATCAAATGCAAACTTTTACTGATATGATGCGCATACTTGATAATATTTTGTCTTTATCAAAACAACAGGAAGAATTAAAAAATAAATTGCAAAATGTTGATCCTAATTCATCACAATTTGAACAGAATTTGCAGAAGCAGAATGATATTAAAAAGAATCTAAATAAACTTTTAGATCAAATGTCTGAGTTGTCACAAAAAACTTTTGCAATCTCACCTGAAATGGGAAAAGCACTCGGTAATGCAAATCAAAAAATGGATCAGTCAATGCAATCGATGCAAAACAGAAACGGAAGTATGGCAACTCTTTCACAAGGTGATGCGATGATGCATCTGAACGAAGCGGCAAATATGATGAAGAGTTCACTCGAATCGATGATGCAGGGTGGCAGCGGAAGCGGTGGAATGATGTCGTTAATGCAGCAGTTACAAAAAATGTCTGGTCAGCAAATGGATTTGAATAATATGACACAGATGTTAAAACAAATGCAGCAGGGACAATTATCTCCGGAACAGCAAGGACAAATGCAACGTTTGGGACAGCAACAACAAATGATTCAGAAATCACTTGAGCAATTAAATAAAGAAGCAAAGCAAAGCGGAGACTCTAAAAAAATTCCTGCTGATCTTGAAAACATTGTTAATCAAATGCGCGAAGTTGTAACTGATATGAATACAGAAAAGCTGAGCGATGATCTGATTCAGAAACAGGAGAAGATTTTATCAAAGCTTTTGGATGCGCAAAAATCTATTAACGAAAGAGATTTTGAAAAGGAAAGAAAATCTGAAAGCGGAAATAATTTTACACGCAATGGACCAGCCGAATTAAATCTTTCTAATCAAAAAGGGAAAGAAAAATTAAAAGATGAGTTAAACCGTGCTGTGCAGGAAGGCTACAATAAAGATTATGAAGAACTTATTAGAAAATATTATGAAGCTCTTCAAAAGGAAAAAATCAATAATTAAGCTAAGTAAAAACTTTATTTAGTTATCATCAACGATTGATTTCCAATCAAAAACCTGCTATTTTCTAACACGTTATTCATTATGATTTTATAGTAAATACTTATCAAAAGATGTTCGAAAATTTAGTGGAAGAAAAAACAAATTTAGGGTCAACAAACAGCTTTGATCTTGAAAAATTACTTGAGCTTGGAGACTGGAAAGAACTTTTTCTTGGTCTTTTTGATGTTGCAAGGGAATTATTTTTTATTCTTGATGAACGAGGTTTAATTCTTTCCATTAATCAGTTTGGAGCCTCAGCCTTAGATTATGCTGCCGATGAGTTGATTGGCAAACATTTTATGGATTTGATCGATCCGATGCACACGCAGCTTGTAAATACTTCAATTAATCTTGCACTTAAAAACGAGGACTCTTTTTTTGAAGCTTCACTTATTAATCAATATGAAAAAATAAATCGTTATCAGATAAGTATTAGAACGATACGTAGAGAAAATAAAATTATTGGTCTGCTGGGTGTGGGAAAAGAAGTATCTCTTTTAAGAAAACTTGAAAATGAGTTGGCAGTTCTTAAGCCAAAACTAATGGAAGCGGAAAGACTTATAACTTTAGAAAGAGCAAGATCATCACACCACAGAATGATGCTGGATGAACTGAATAAAATGAAAAGTGAATTTGTTTCTAATATTTCACACGAGATGCGTACACCGCTTGCTTCTATTGTTGGATTTTCTGAAACAATTGCATCTGATCCAAATATGCCGGTAGAAATGCGGAATGAGTTTAATCTTATTATTCTTAATGAAGGTAAAAGATTAGCAAAATTGATAAATGATGTTCTGGATATATCTCGAATGGAAACCGGAAGGATTGCTCTTAACAAATCAAAGGTTAATATTGTTAAATTAATTAAGCGAATGGTCGATAATGCTAAAGAAGAACTATCCGCAAAAAATCTTATTCTAACATTAGAAGCGCCTTATGAAGAGATATTGATTGAAGCGGATGAAGAGCGCTTATTGCAGGCGTTAGATTCCTTATTAGAAAACTCAATAAAATTTTCTAAAGATGGCGGAAGGATAAAGGTTATTTTGAATAATCTATTTCGAGAAGTAGAAATAATTATAACCGATACAGGAGTAGGAATTCCTGAAAAAGATTTGCCGTTTCTTTTTCAAAAATTTTACAGAGTTAACCGCTCTGATTCTGATATTTCCGGTGCAGGGATGGGATTGGTTTTTGTAAAACAAATTGTAG
>JBDTRQ010000185.1:0-3552 GCA_039931535.1 Ignavibacteriota bacterium | reverse complement strand
ATTTTGTTTTACTTGTATCTATTCCTTGAACAAGCGCCCGGTACTTTTGAATATTTGCTTTTATGTTCGGGTCTTGCGGATAAATAGTTTCAAGTTTTTGCCAAAGCTCAAGCAGCTTATCATTTCTATTTTGTGATTCATAAAGATCAATCAATATTCTGTATGGATTATAATACGATTGAACATCTGATGGATCTTTTTCCAATTTTTCAAGTGCAAGTTTTTCAACTTCGGCAGAAAACTTATTGAACTTATCTTTTGCACCCGCACGCAAATACATGTTGCTGATTTCATAAAGTAAACCATAATCCATAGGAAGTAATTTTTGAGGAAGTTTTGCTTCCATATCATCCAAAGTATTTACAGCAAGATCATTTTGTCCCTGTCCAACATAGTAAAGCGTTAATCTTAAAAAAGCATTTCTATAATTTTGCACCATTCGTTTGTGGTTATCATCAAAGAAAATTGTGGAATCATTCAATCCGCGGAATTTAAATCCGGGTTGATAATTTTTGCTGTAACCAACTGCTTCTTTAAGATTTGCTTTAATAATATTTGGTTCAATAAATTCATCGTTAGATTTACGTTTTTCAGGAACCAATCTAAAAGCCATTCCTTCCATTCTCAAATAATCGCTTAAACCGATTTTACTATCTTCGGAACAGGTAACGGCAAAATAAATTGGTCGCTCCCAATTGTTTGCTTCAACAATTTCTTTAACCATTAAATCCTGCACGCGCACAGCCTGAACATTTCCATAATTTAAAGTCGGATTCATCGTCCACGTAATTGCGCCTTGTCTTAATATAGTAGTATCACGCAATCCAAACTTTTGCATAATATCAGAATAAGTAACGGTGCTGTTAGGGGTTGGAAGCGGAACTGTAACAGCTTGCGCAGACCATTGAATTGGTCTTAGTTGACTTATTTGCTGATCGCTTAAACGCATTTTTACTGTGCCAACTTTGTAAGGATCATTATTTTTTAATTGAGATATATACCAGTCGGTATTTAGCAAACTTAAATTTGCAATTCTAATATCGCGCCGCACGCCTTCAACATCCTGTAAATACCAAAGCGGAAAAGTATCATTATCTCCGTTTGTAAATAGGACAGAATTTGGTGCACAACTTTGTAAAAGATTATATGAGTAATCCCATGGCACCCAATTTTTAGATCTATCATGAGTGAAGTAATTTGCTTGTAACATTTTAACGGGAACTAAAACAATTCCAACTGCTAACACAGCATAAGCTGCTGCATTGCGTAAAGCGGTGTTTTTTACTTTTGCAGAGATTAAATCAATTAAACCTCTAACACCGATTGCAATCCAAATCGCATAAACAAAAAATGCGCCCACGTAAAAATAATCTCTTTCTCTCGGCTGGGGCTGCTGCTGGTTTTGATAGAATGCAGTTAAGTGTCCCATAAAAATAAACATAATCATAAACACTGCAGCCATCTTCCAATCTTTGCGAAAATGGAAATAGATGCCGATCAAACCGAGTAAGAAAGGAATGCCGAACAATGAATCCTTTGTTTCGCCGGCAAAATTTACACCGAGAATTTTTCCGAAAATATTTCCAATGCCATTAAACGGAGCTATGTTTGCACCCTGATCTTGTTCCCATCCTTCGCGTCCGGCAAAATTCCATAACAAATATCTTGTCATCATGTGTTCCATCTGATAGGTATAGAAGAAATCAAGATCAGATGAATAACCAGTGTAAACTATTTGCTGATGCGGCTCAGTTGCAAATCTTCTTTTAAAGGTAGGAAAGTCACCGTACTGTTCACGGTTAAGATATTTTACAAGTTCAGTAAATTTATCAGGAGCATTTTCGTTCATTGGCGGATTTTGATTTGAACGAATAATAACCATCGCAAAAGTCATAAATCCAACAAGGATAAAAATGAAAGACATAAATATTAAATGTAATGTAGGTTTGGATTCTTTTCTTGAGTAGTGAACGCCATAACCAAGTCCTGCAAAAAGCACGACAAGAATAATTATTTCCGTAACAATATTATCGCCGCCAATTGCGGTCATAGTTTCAGTAAGTAATTTTACTACACCCGGATAAATAGCAAACAAAGCTATTCCACCAATTATAAGTGGCATATAAAACGAATTTCTTGTAAAGATTTTTTTCCAATAAACGCCCATAATAATGGCGCTAATACCTGCAACAAAAAGTTTAAACTTTGTATCGAAATCTTTATACTCTTCCGGAGATGGAGGGGTTTGCGATTTTTGAGAACTCCACCAAAAAACAGCGAGCAGTAAAATTATAACTGCATGTCCTATAAAAATGTATCCGGTTTTCTTTAATGCTTCTTCATCGTTTACATATTTTTTAAACATAATAATCATAACAACAGGAACTGTAGCAAGTACGCTCATAAGATGCACGCCGGTTGCAAGACCGATAAGATAAGCAATCATCAAAATATATTTTTCGCTGTCTTTATTATCTGCGCGTTCGTTCCATCGGATAATTAAATAAGTAACAGCGGCAAAAAGAAAGGTACTGAACGCATAAACTTCTGCCTCAACTCCGTTAAACCAAAAAGTATCGCTAAATGAAAAAGCAAGTGCCCCAATTGCTGCGGCAACATATGTTGAAATAGCATCAAACATATTATCTGCTTTTTTGCCTTTGTAGTTTTCAATCAGTTTTACTGCGATAAGATAGAGAAGGAGAATGGATAACGCTGATGATAAAACTGAAATCATATTTACGCGAAAGCCAAGATTCTCTCCGATTGGAAGTTTTGAAAAGATATTACCGAGCATCAAGAAAAACGGTGTTCCCGGGGGATGCGGTACTTGCAGTGAAACGGAAGCTGCAATAAACTCGCCGCAATCCCAAAAGGAAACGGAAGGTTGTATCGTACTAAAAAGTACGATAAAAGAAATTATAAAAACAATTCCTGCAAAAATTTTATTAAGCAGATTGAAATTCATTATTACCTCAAATTAAATAAGTGCTTTTTTTAGATAAAACTTTTAATATTTAATCACCTTACACCGTACTTTAGTATAAAGCAAATTATTAAATTCACTCTTCGACTCCGCTCTGAGTGACAAATGATTTGGGATTTATTCTGCTCGTCATACTGAGCGAAGTCGAAGTATGACAATTAACAATATTTTTATAACTTCAAACGATAAACTCTTTGGATAAGGAAAGGGACTAAATGTTTTTTTAGACGCTCAACTCTCGGATTCGTTACTTTTTTTGAAAAAGTTATCGTATTTGGACTTATCAACAGGAACGTAAAATTTATCGTAAAGCTCTTTTAAGCGCTTCATCGAAACAGTATCAAAATCCTCATCATCTTTTTGGCGCTTTACAAACTTCTTGTAATCCTCAAGCTGAGTGCGATCCATTTTATTCTCAAATCTTTTGAGAAAATCTAAATATTTTTGCTGATCTCTGTACGCCATTGGGAATACCTTTATTATTGGATAAGCAAAATTTGCCGTGCAAAAAATAAACAAACTTTAAGTGCCAAAAAAATAGATAATAATTGTTCTTCTCTGGGCGT
>JBDTRQ010000184.1:0-3157 GCA_039931535.1 Ignavibacteriota bacterium | reverse complement strand
GGATGTTGAAGGATATTACAGCATCATAAATGTAAGAGCGGGTAGTTATCAAATCAGGTTTAGATTTTTAGGATATAAAACTCTGGTTGTAGAAAATATCAGAATCTCTGCCGATCAAACAACAAAATTAGATGCAGTTTTAGAGTCCGAAATTATTGAAGGCGAAGAGGTTGTAATTGTTGCTCAAAAGCCCTTGGTTGAATACAATCAGACAAGTTCTGTCTCATCAATTAATAAAGATGATATAAAAAATTTACCAGTACAAAGTTTAAGCGAGATTGTAAATCTGCAGGCAGGTGTAATTGATGGACACTTTAGAGGAGGAAGAATTGGTGAAGTACAATATCAAGTTGATGGTGTAACAGTAAACAATCCTTTTAGCAACAGTTCGATGCTTGATATTGATCGCTCAGTGATTGAAGAAGTGCAGGTAATAAGCGGAACTTTTGATGCTAAATACGGACAGGCAATGTCTGGAGTTGTAAATACAGTTTTAAAAACTGGTGGCGATAAATTTGAATACTCCTTAGAAACTTATCTTGGTGATTATTTTACAACTGATACAGATCGATACCCGCATAATGATAGTTACAGTCCAACTACTATTCAAAATTATCAGTTATCTTTAAGTGGACCAACGGGTTTACCGCAAACTACTTTTTTTGTAAACGGAAGAAAATATTTGAACAGCGGTTATTTATTTGGAACAAGAAGATTTACACCTTTTAATAAAAATGATTTTGCACTTCAAATTTTTAATCCGACGGGGGATAATGAACTTGTAAGTATGAACACTTCTGATGAGTGGAATGGACAATTTAAAATTACAAATCAATCTATTGATGATTTGCAATTTAATTATCAGCTAGCTTACAACTACGCCGAACGAACCGGTTATAATCATGCATTTCGTTTAAATCCTGATGGTATAAAAACAAATTATACAACTTCACTTAGCCATGGTTTAGCCATAACTCACACACTTTCACCGGAAATGTTTTACAAAATAAATATCAGACAAAATTTATTTGAGTATGATGATTATAAATATGAAGACCTTATGGATCCAAGATATTTAGAAGCTGGCAAACCTGAATCAGGTACCAATTATGAGGATGGTGCGATTGTGCAGGGTGTTGATCTTGACAGATATAAACAAAAAACGAATTCTTTAATTTTGAAAGCAGATTATACCTGGCAGGCAAATAGATTCAATATGATTGAAGCTGGTATTGAAGGACAATACTCTGATATCCTTTTTGGACCGCCTGGATTTTTTGTTTCAACTTTTATTGATAGTCAGCAGGTTTTACAGCCTTTTTATCAATTTCCAAAACAACCAGGATTAAAGTCTTATTTTCCAAAGCAATTTGCAGCTTATGTACAGGATAGACTTGAACTTGGAGACTTAGTAGTTCGAGCAGGTTTCCGATTTGAGTATTATGATGCCGCCGGAATTGTACCAAGCGATTTGCAAAATCCAGCAAACTCAATTGAAGGTGCACCGCTTTCAACTTATGTCTCTACAACTTCAAAAACTGCTATTGCACCGAGACTTGGTTTAAGCTTTCCATTAACTTCTGCCGCATCGGTGTATTTTTCTTATGGGCATTTTTATCAGATGCCTGCGTTGGATCTTTTATACAGTAATGCTGATTATTCTATTCTTGAAGACTTGCAAGCGGGTGGTATAAGTTACGGTGTTATGGGTAATCCAAATTTGAAACCTGAATTTACAATCCAGTATGAATTTGGATTAAAACAATCTGTTGCTGATTTCCTTGGTGTGCAGCTTTCATTCTTTTACAAAGATATTAGAGATCTTCTTGGTGCAGAATTTATTAGTACATATACCGCGGCAGAGTATGCAAGATTTGCAAATGTTGATTTTGGAAGCGTTACAGGTTTTACTTTATCGCTCTTCCAAAGAAATATAAGTTATTTTAATACTTCTGTTGATTATACACTTCAATACGCACAAGGTAATTCAAGTGACCCGAGAGAAACCGCAAACAGAGCCGCCGCTGGTGCTGATCCACGACCAAGAGATTTGGCTTTTGGCTGGGATCAAAGACATACACTTAATCTTTCAGCAATCTATTCTGTTCCAGATGATTTTTCCATAAGTACAATTTTAAGATTTGGAAGCGGGCAGCCTTATACACCGGAAATAGGAACCGGCTTTAATGCAAATCTTGAAACTAATTCCGGAAGAAAAGACAGTTATTTTTTACTTGATTTACGTGCAGAAAAATATTTTGATCTTGATTTTATAAATCTAAGTGTTTTTGTCAGGATGTTTAACGTACTTAATACTGATTTTGTAAATGGTTTTGTATTCAATTCCACAGGAAGCCCGGATTACACTTTAAATCCTACTTCTAACCGCGCTGCTTTATATGATCCTTCAAGATATTATCAACCACGCAGAATTGAATTCGGCATTTCTTTGAGGAGTAATTAATTATGAATAAAAATTACACAATTGATTCATTATCAGTATCAATCAGTTTGATGAAATTATTAAACTTAGCATACCTCATTTTAATAATATCATCATTAATAATTTCTAACATTGTTGCTCAAGTTTTACCTAATCCCGTTCCACCGGAATGGAGAGGAACAATTGATGCTGAACGAGAAGGTATGCACGATGCAAATTTAATTAGAACTGTTTTTCTTAATTATGGAATGGTTGGCGATTATCCTGCTGACCCGGGAAATGTTGATCTTTCAATCTTTCACTCCGTAGAAATTCCTAAAGGCTCTGGAGAAAATTACAGCGACGGTACAACTCCGTTTGTTCTTGCTAATGTAATTATGCAAAACGGAAATCCGGCATATATAATGGAAACTGGTTATAGAGAAAGACAGGGAACAAGTCCAATCACAAATAAAACAATGCGCTTCGAACCTCGTTTCGGATATTTTCAAATTGATCCAATTATTAATAAGGGTCGATCTTCTGCAATTAGTAATGATCCCAGAACATGGCCAGATGAATGGTATGATAAGTTAAACGATCCCGATGATCCGGGTTGGAGTGGCAATTGGAACGGTTTTTTTGGAAAAGTTCCAAAAGCAGATCAAGAAAGTTATGTTGTTTATGATGATAACTTTTATGACGCATGGAATTATTTTCCCGATAGCAGGGATA
>JBDTRQ010000183.1:0-2432 GCA_039931535.1 Ignavibacteriota bacterium | reverse complement strand
ATTTCAGTGTTACAACTAGTAGTCTTAGAGCTGTGCTAAGGGTGTTATTTGAAAGTTTAATTGGATCATCAAATAAATCTCTTGAATCCAAACATATGTCGTCTCTTGAAGATAACGAAGAAGAAATAGAGTTTGACGCTCCAGAAAACAGAGGTGTCGATTTCGATCTTTCTCCAGAAGACGAAGAAGATGATTTTGCTCTTGATGATGAAGAAGAAGATGAGGACAGTGATCTAACAAAAGAAGATCTTGACGCTTTGGCGTTACGAGCAGGAGCAAAGACCAATATTGGGGTCAAGGTTCCTGTTAATGATGACGAAGAAGACAGAGATATTTTTGCGATTGCTTTTGAGGGAAAAGATTCTACCTGCGCTGTGTTTAATATCCGATCCGGAAAATTGATTGGTAAAAAACAGTTAAAACTTGCGATTGAAGAAGGCGAAGAATTATCAAATATCTATTCAGCGGCAATAAAATTTTACTATGGAGATCAAGTTGAAATTCCGCGTGAAGTTATTGTTGAAATAACACCCGAAGATACTGATGCACTTACTGAATGGCTGCGAATGAAATCGAACAGAAAGACAAAAATATTTGTACCTCAGCGCGGTGATTTAAAATCATTAGTAAAAATGTGCAAAGAGAATGCGATACTTCAGTTGAAAGAAATACAATTACAAAAGATGAAAAATCTTGGTAATGTTTCTTATTCCGTTTCTGCATTGCAAAGAGATTTGAGATTAAAAACTTTACCGAGAAAAATTGAATGTTTTGATATTTCCAACTTGCAAGGAACTGATTCCGTTGCAAGTATGGTTGTGTTTGAAGACGGGAAACCAAAGAAAAGTTTATACCGAAAGTTTATTATCAAAACTGTTGAAGGTCCAGATGATTTCTCAAGTATGCGTGAAGTGATTGAAAGAAGATACACAAGATTGAAGGAAGAGAATCAGCCTCTGCCGGATTTAATTATGGTTGATGGCGGAAAGGGGCAGCTTTCCAGCGCTGTTGAGATTTTAGATAATTTGGGATTTAACAATTACAATATAATTGGACTTGCAAAAAGATTGGAAGAAGTTTTTTTGCCAAACAATTCTGATCCTGAACTTATTCCAAAAACATCATCGGGATTAAAACTGCTTCAACAAATTCGAGATGAAGCTCATCGTTTTGCAATTACTTTTCATCGTGTCCGTAGAAGTAAAAGAATTATAAGATCAGAATTAACGGATATAAAAGGAATTGGAACTGAAACTGCAAAACTTTTGCTCGAAAAGTTTGGAAGTCTTGAATCAATCAAACAAGCCTCGCAAAAAGAACTTGAAGAAGTTGTTGGGATAAAGAAAACTGATATTTTGTTAAAGTATTTTAATCAATAATAAAAAATTTAACCAACATTTTTTGCCAATTTAAAATTCTGTTTTGCTTATCTTTGCGTCAAGAAAAATTAAGTAATATGAAAAATCTAATAAAACTGTTTTTAGTAATTGCAGTAATGATAATCGCATCATCCTGCAAAGACAAGGTTGATGAAAAACCATTTGAATTTAATGGTGAATCATTTGAGACTATGGTAAGAAACGCTATTAACGGTGATGAAAATAGTAGAAATATTTTAAAGGGACTATTTACTTTTGATGCAGAACTAAAAACATTTAATAAAGTTGATGTTGACAGTATTGAGATTAACAACCTTTATTATTACACTCTGCTATTGGAAAACCAAAATCCGGTTTACAATTTATTTGCTGTGGTGGATAAGGATATGAATCTTATTCTTAAAGATGAATCATTAAACGGTTATCTGAAATTAAATTTTAAAAAATCCGGTTCACGTAGATTTGCAGTTGTTTCAGAAACATTTAACTCAAAAGATGTAGTTGAATTAAATCGAGTTTCATATTATTCATTAGAACAATATTCTTCAGATTTAGTATTTCGTCAGTTCATAAAAATTAGAACACCGAGTAAAGAAGCAGATCAGGTAATATCAGTTATTTCTGATACAGCAATTAGTACGAGCATTTTTTATCCTGCTACAAAGAACAGTAAAACATCAAAAGATATTTTTAGATTTGATGTTGCGAGCGATAGATATCTTAGTGATAATAATTTATTTGATTCTTTGGTTGTTAAAGAAATCAGAAGCTTGAATATTCAAACAAAAAATCCGCAAATTACTGATGGTGAATCTATATTAAGATTTTTTAATAATAACCAAACTACATCCAATTTAGGTAATGTTAAGCTTAGTGAAAATGATTTTGTTATTGATCTTGACAGCACATGGAAAAAATTAGGCAACGTAACAATTACAAATCTTGTTAAGCAAAAAATTAAAGGATTAAAATTTATAAGCGGAAAAATGGGCGCATCAATTTCGCTTGCTGCTATTGCTCCAATTGATTCTGCTGAAAATTATTTTAATGAAT
>JBDTRQ010000182.1:0-16803 GCA_039931535.1 Ignavibacteriota bacterium | reverse complement strand
CATCAAATAAACACTATACAATGGAAAGTAGAAATTTAAAACAAAAATTAGTTAGTGGAAATTTTCTAAATGATTCATCAAAAGGAATTATTCTTGCTCAAGGTTTAGCGGAAATTTTAAAAGTGCAAGTTGGTGATAGCCTTGTTGTTTACGGTCAAGGTTATCACGGAGTTACCGCTGCAGCTCAAATTCCAATTACCGGAATTGTAAAGTTTACTTTGCCCGAAATAAATAAATCATTTACATATCTAAGTTTAGATTATGCTCAGTGGCTTTTCTCCGCACCAAACAGATTAACATCTCTTTCGGTTATGATTGATAATCCTAAAGAGATTGATAGAATAAAATTCGAAATAAAAAAAATACTTACTAGTAATTATGAAGTTATGGATTGGAAAGAACTTTCACCGGAACTGGTTCAATCAATCGAAATTGATAATAGCTCCGGAATTATTATGCTGGGCATTCTTTATGTTGTAATTACGTTCGGTATTTTCGGAACAATTATGATGATGACTGCCGAGCGAGTAAAAGAGTTTGGTATTCTTATTTCTATAGGAATGAAAAAATGGAAACTTTCTGTTGTAACAATTTTTGAAACCTTATTTATTTCATTTATTGGTGTTATAACCGGCGTGTTAGTCAGCATACCTTTACTTTTATATTTTGTAAAAAACCCAATTCCTCTCACTGGTAAAGCCGCAGAAGCAATGCTTTCATACGGTTATGAACCTATTATGCCTTTTGCAATTTATCCCGGAATGTATGTTGCACAAATCTGGACAGTGCTTGCAATAGCCATGGTCTCAGCCCTTTATCCAGTTCTGTTTATTCGGAAAATTAAACCAGTGGAAGCGATGAGAGGTTAATATGCTTTTTACATTAGCATGGAGAAATATCTGGCGAAATAAAAAACGCAGTTTAATTATTATTTCTGCAATTGCTGTTGGTCTATGCTGCGGTTTGTTTGCAAGTGCTACAATGTTTGGCATGTGGGATTCAATCATAAACACAACGATAGATAGAGACCTTGGGCATTTTCAAGTTCATTCAAAAAATTATGAGGATGAAAAACTTGTAACCGACACAATTCCAGACTTTGAAAATGTTATTACTGCAATTAAAAAATCAAAAGATGTTATCGGTGTTTCATCCAGAATAATTTTAGAAGGCATGGCATCATCTGCATCAACTTCAAATGGAGTAAGGATTGCTGGAATAAATCCCGATGATGAAAAAAATGTTACTTCAATTTTTAAGCAAGTTGTTAAAGGCAGTTACTTTGATGAAAGCTGGAAAAATCAAATTGTAATTGGCGAAAAACTAGCTGATAATTTAGGATTAAGAGAAAAATCAAAAATAGTTTTAAGTTTTCAGGGAATTGATGGTTCAATTATTTACGGTGCTTTTAGGGTTGTTGGGATATTTAAAACAGAGTCTTCAATTTTTGATAAATCAAATGTTTTTGTTAAAGAAAATGATTTATTAAATCTCATCAATTCAAAAATATTTTCGAATGAAATTGTGGCTCGTTTAAATTCTGTTCAGCAAGTTGATTCAGTTTATCTTCCGATAAAGAAAGAATTTAAAAATTTATCTGTAAAAGATTGGGCGGCACTGGCACCAGAGTTAAAAGTATTTTACGAAATTCTAATAACGGAAATGAATGTATTTGTGGGTATAATTTTATTTGCGTTGTTATTTGGAATTACAAATACAATGCTTATGTCGGTTTTAGAAAGAGTGCGTGAATTTGGGATGTTGATGGCAGTGGGAATGAAACGAAGCAGAGTTTTTGTAATGATAATTCTGGAAACGATTTCTCTTTCGTTTATTGGTGGGATTATGGGAGTTTTACTTGCATTAGGCATCATAGAGTATTTTGGTAATTCCGGAATTAATCTTTCTGCTTTTACAGAAGGACTTTCTATGTTTAGCATGAGCCCTGTACTATATCCAAGTTTGCCGCTTTCATTTTATCCGCCAATTGCTTTAATGATTTTTATAACAGCAATACTTGGTGCATTTTATCCCGCTGTAAAAGCAATTAAACTAAAACCAGCAACTGCAATAAGAACATATTGATGGAGTTATAATGGCACTAATTGAATTAAATGATGTATCAAAAATTTATGATGGATCTGCAGTTCCTGTAAAAGCAGTAGATGAAGTTACTTTGAAAATCGAAAAAGGTGAATTTACTGCAATAGTTGGTCCATCCGGCTCAGGTAAAACCACATTACTTAATCTTATCGGCGGATTAGACCAGCCAACCAATGGTAAAATTATAATTGACGGAACTGACATTTCAACTTTTAAACCGGATGAATTAATTAATTTCCGTTTACATCATATAGGGTTTGTTTTTCAGGCTTACAACTTAATTCCTGTTTTTACCGCAAAAGAAAACGTTGAGTTTATAATGCTGCTGCAAAATATTCCAAAATCAGAAAGAGAAAAAAAAGCAATAGATTTTTTAGAAGCAGTTGGATTGAAAGATAGAATAAACAGCAAGCCTTCCGAGCTTTCCGGCGGGCAGCAGCAACGAGTTGCAGTTGCAAGGGCTTTAGCTTCAACTCCCTCTTTTGTTTTAGCAGATGAACCAACTGCCAACTTAGATTCTGTAAGTGCTGAATCACTTTTAGATTTGATGGAAGGTTTAAATAGTAAACACAACATGACATTTGTTTTTTCTACTCACGATCAACGAGTAATAAATAGAGCCCACAGAATTGTAACACTCGAAGATGGTAAAATAAAATCCGATGTACTAAACCCAACATACCAGAAAAATGAAGCTTAAAATTATTTTAGCAGTAATTTTAATTTGTTCTGCTTCGTTTTCACAAAATTCACCGTATTCAACTGGCGGATATGCAAAATATCTATTTAGCTCAGTTAAATATCCACAACTTCCTGATCGTTATTATGATCATTTAATCCATGCAAGATTAAATACAAAGTGGTATCCACTTTCAAATCTTACTGGAACAATGGAATTGCGATTTCGTACTTTCTATGGCGGAAGTGAAAAAAATATTCCAAACTATTCTGATATAATTAAAACGTATCAGCCATTAATGGACCTTGATGCTTTTTTGTGGAATAACAAATCATCAATTGGATATCTTGAAGTTGATAGACTTTATTTTGATTATTATGCCGGAGATTTACAAACCACAATCGGGAGACAAAGAATTGCCTGGGGAACGAGCTGGGTTTGGAATCCTACAGATATTTTTAATCCTATATCTGTTTTAGATTTTGATCACGAAGAGTTGCCCAGCGTGGATGCTTTTAGAATGCAATATTACACAGGTGCTGTAAGTAAAGTTGAGTTAGCAGTAGCCCCCGCAAGAGAAAAAGAAAATTCATCTTACGCTTTTTTATTTTCCCAAAATGCTTTTGATTACGATTTTAATTTTATCGCGGGATTTAAAAAAGAAAGATGGATTGTTGGAACTAGCTGGAGTGGAGATATTTTAGAAGCCGGATTTCGCGGAGAAATAACTTATTCGCAAAACCCCAAAACGATTACACAATACAATTCAATTTATACTGCGTTAGGTGAAACAGCAATATCCGCAAATGAAAAGAATGTGTTAAATTTTGTTTTATCCGGTGATTATACATTTCCAAATTCATTTTATATCCATACAGAAATTCTTTTTAACAGCAACGGTAAAACAAAAAACATTGGTTTGTTTAGCAATGAAGCAAATCAAATTGGAATGTTAAGCGCTTCAAAATGGTCTATTTATCAAGAATTTTCGTATGACATTTCTCCACTTATGCGCGGATCTATTTTTGCAATAGTAAATCCAAATGATAAATCTTCAGTTACAGTTCCTTCAATAAGTTATTCTGTTATCACAAATCTTGATTTATATTTAATTGCGTTACTATCTAATGGAAAAGAAAATACAGAATATGGCGTTAATGGTAATTATTTTTTTGCGCGATTAAAATTTTCTTTTTAATCTCAATTACTCAAATCGGATTTTAAAATCACAAGAGCATACAACTAATTAAGTTAATTGTTCTTGATTAAGAAACTAAAAAGTTACAAAGTAACTATTGTGATGCTAATGTATTTTTCTTACCTTTCTATCGATCAATCCGATAACTAAATAGAACTTCGTTAATTTTGGACAAAAAAAATATTAATTAAGGAGTTTATATGACGAACAAATTATCAGTACTTGCACTCTTAGTTTTTTCATTTATTATTTTTAGCTGCGGCGAAAAGAAAAATGATACACCGCAAAACGAATCATCTAACAAATCTGATCTTGAAAATTTTGCAGATAAAATGAAAGATGTTTCCAAGAATTTTAAAGAGGGTAAAAAAGTTAACCCTGTTGATTTTAGAGAATTAAAATCACTTTTACCTGAAAGTATCGGCGACCTAAAAAGATCAAATCTTGAAGGAGAAAAAGTTGCTGCAATGGGAATGAATATCTCACATGCAAATGCTGATTATAATAATGCTGAAAATAATCTTTCAATCGATATTAAGATTACTGATCTTGGCAGTGTTTCCGGTTTATCAGGCTTAGCTGCGTATGGCTGGTATATGGTTGATATCGATAAGGAAAGTGAAACAGGGTATGAAAAAACCATGACTTATAAAGGCAACAAGGGTTATGAAAAATATGATAACCAAAATAAAGACGGCGAATTATCAATACTTGTTGCAAAAAGATTTATTGTAGAAGTAAATGGAAATAATGTTTCGATGGATCAGATGAAAGCAGCGGTGGATATGATTGATATTGGTAAACTTGAAAGCTGGAAAGACTTTGGAGTTGAAAAATAATTTAATAAATAAATTTTAAGAGCATTAATCACTAATTATAGGAGTACAATATGAATCTTGTTGACCGTGCTAAAAATATTCTTATTACCCCAAAAACCGAATGGGAAGTAATAAAAACCGAACAATCATCAGTCGCTGATTTGTTTACTAAATATGCGATGATATTGGCATTAATACCTGTTGTTGCAACATTCATCGGACAATCTTTAATTGGAGTTTCTTTAGGACCATTCGGTTCGTATAAAATTCCTGTTACCAACGGACTTATTTACGCAGTTGTATATTACATTTTAAGTTTAGCTGGCGTTTATCTTGTCGCATTTATTATTGATGCATTAGCTCCCTCTTTTGGATCAACAAAAAATATGGAAGCCTCATTAAAGGTTGCTGTTTACTCTTACACTGCAGCTTGGATTGTGGGAATATTTAGCATCATTCCAATACTTGGAATTTTAGGAATACTTGGATTGTATTCACTTTATTTAATGTACTTGGGATTAAAAATAGTTAAGGATACTCCGCAAGATAAATTAGTTGGATATCTTGTAGTAGTAATTATTATCGCAATAGTGGTTTACTTTGTAATTGGAATGGTAGTAACAGCAATTGCATTACCAAGTTTTGGCAGCTTAGACAGCTTAAAAGGTTTTGATTTAGGAAAATAATATTAAGAAATTTGAAAAGTATAAATGCTTGCTCTTTTTTAGGGTAAGCATTTTTTATTTAGATGCTAAAAGATTTTCGAGATGTTTTATATCCGGCTCAGAATTTATTTTCTTAAAGAACTCTAAAGCAAGTTTAAAGTTTTCTCTGCTTTTATCTAATTTGCCCATTGCCCTATAAAGTACGCCAAGCTCCTGATAGGTTTCGGCTCTATTCAATTGATTTCCAATTTCTATATTTAAACGCAAACTTGTTTCCAAATAATTTTCGGCTAAGATATAATTTTGTACGCTTCGCTGGACAATACCTTTAATCTTATAAATCTCTGCAATGGTAACTTTATCATTTAGCTTGTGTGCAACTTCCATAGATTTATCTGCAAAAGCGTTGGATAGGGAAAAATCATTCATTTTAGAGTAAACAAAAGATTTATTCAAATACACTATTCCAATATTCTGCAAGTAATTTGTTTCGATTGAGTATGCTAAACTTTCATCAAGCGCTTTCATTGCAAAATCATAGTCGCCTTTTTTAGAATAAACCACACCAATGTTTTGATGAATTTCTGCAATTCTTTTTTTATCATCAACCTTAGTGTAATTAACAAGCGCGCGTTTAAAATAAACTAACGCTTCATCAAATAATCCTTTAATGCTGTTTACAATTCCTAAGTTAATTTCAATTTTTGCTTTTTCGATATGGTTAGATTCCTGATCTGATTTTTCGAGTGCTGATTCAAAACTTTCAATTGCTTTTTTAACATCTCCCAGATCTCCGTGAATTGTACCTAAAAGATTTTCGCACTTGGCAATTCCTTTAACATCGTTAACAGATGTAAAAAGATCTAACGATTTATTAATAAAATCAAAGCTATCCTTCCAGTTTGCCTGTCTGCTATAAATTTCGCCCACCAAAAGATGAGCATTTGCGTTTAAGTCTATCATATTTTTATCATCTACAGTTAGTGTGATAATTTTTTGATTTATATCAATGGCAGATAAAAATTCCCCATTAGTAATTGAAGCTTGACTTACATATAAAAGTAACGAAAGGAATTTTTCTTTTGGAAGTTTATTTCCTGAGAATGTTATCAGCAAATCAACTTGCGAGCGATAACTTAATCCATCCTGAACTTTATACTCAAGCTGTTTAGTTTCTCTAAATGATTCGGATTTTTGATTATCAACCAAAGATGATTGGTAAAGAGAAATAAATTCCTCAAGCTGATTTTTACTGAAGAAATCTGGCAGAACTTCGGATATGCTTTTATTTATTTGATCGGTCACTATGTCTTGAGAACTCTAAATGTTAATAATGCTTTAGTTTATCCGCTAAATTTTGGCAACAGTTATGCCAAGCTTGTAAGGGCTTTGTTAAGATTGAAATATCTAAATAAACAGCCTTTTTAGAAATAATTACACTAAAAATCACGTAATTATTGCTTTTATAAAAAAAATTTAACGTCTCATATTCAAACAAGCGAACAGTGTTAAATTATTTTACAATTATAGTATTATGGTTATAATCGAAATGTTTTAGAAAAAGTTTAGCTCTTTGGCTTTTATTAGGAAAAATTGTTTAAATATTACTATCAGAGTTTTATTTTTTTTAATTCAGATAGAAAAGCACGGATTTAATTATGAAAACATCAAACTACATTGTAAAGCAAAATTCTAAAATCTCGCTGTCAAAATTTTCAACTAAAGATACATCCGCCATTAAATCTAAAGATGACGTAAAAGAACTTTTAGAAAAGAATATCGAGAAGATGATTGAACTTCAAAATAAACTTTATGCTTCAGACAAATATTCTGTTTTACTAATCTTCCAAGCGATGGATGCTGCTGGAAAAGATTCAACAATTAAACACGTAATGAGCGGACTCAATCCGCAGGGCACACAAGTTTATAGTTTTAAGCAACCATCAAAAGAAGAAATGGATCACGGTTATCTTTGGCGAATTAATAAAGCATTGCCGGAAAGAGGGCGAATTGGAATTTTTAATCGCTCTCATTATGAAGAAGTTTTGATTGTAAAAGTTCACGATCTTTTAAAGTTTCAAAGAATTCCTGAAGAATTAATTGATAAAAGCATTTGGCAAAAAAGGTATGAACAGATTAATAATTTTGAAAATTATCTCTACGAGAACGGAACCGTTGTAATAAAATTTTTCTTGCACGTTTCTAAGGATGAGCAAAAAGAAAGATTTCTCGCACGCATAAATGATCAATCTAAAAACTGGAAATTTTCTGCTGCCGATTTAGAAGAAAGAAAACTCTGGGATAACTATCAAACAGCTTATGAAGAGGCAATTTCTGAAACAAGCAAAAAACATACTCCCTGGTATATAATTCCTGCAGATAAAAAATGGTTTGCACGCTTACTTGTTAGTGAAATAATTGTTGATACTTTAAACAAATTAAATCTAAGTTATCCCGAACTATCAAAAGAGCAATTAACGGATTTACAAAAATGTAAAGAGAGTCTCTTATCAGAAAAGTAAGTACACTAATCTTTTATATAGATTATTTAAGTAATAACATTTTTTTCGTTCTCTCTAATGAACCAATTTGCAATCGGTAAAAATAAACTCCAGAAGATAGGTGATAGTTGGTCAATGGTATGTTAAAATCAACTTCATAACTCCCAGCATTTCTATATTCATTTACAAGTGTCACAATTTCATTTCCAAGAATATCATATACCTTTAATGTTTGCCAACTACCAATCGGAGATTGCCAACTTATTTTTGTACTTGGATTAAATGGATTTGGATAATTTTGCTTCAACTCGAATTGCTGAGGAATATTATGAACTTCATCATTAACAGCCGTTGGATAATATGGGAAAAAATAAACCAGAATATCATCAATCGTGGCGCGCCATAATCCCCAGCTGTGTCCTTCATGTTTCTCCATCCAACCCATCTCATAATTGTGAATTAATAAAGAATCTTTAAATGAATTCATTGTTCCGGTTAACGAGCCTTCATAAGTTCCCCAGGTTGAATACCATTTAATATTTTTGGTTATTCCATTTGCCAAATCAGTCATTATTTGAGAATATATTTCATAACCATTCGGTTGAAATGCACCTGAATGAAGTCCGCAGTTTCCAAATAAATCCGGATGATTATAACTTATTATGGCAGAAATGTTACCTCCGTACGAATCACCAAGCACCAATCTATCAGAAGCCAGCACCTTTGTTTTGCAATTTTGATCTATATATGGAACTAACTCATTTATGAAAAAATTTCTGTACTGCAGTCGCTTGTTCCCAGCATATTCATCATTTCTGTTATTAGGTCTTACAAAGACAGCAATAACCGACTTTATTTTATTACTATCAATTAAATTATCGATAACATTTGGTGCACTTGCCAGACTCACATACTCAAATCCATCTTGAAAATATACCGTAGGGTATCTTTCTAAAGAAAGAGAATCATAGCCGAGTGGCAGATAAATCTTAAGCTGGTAATTAGCATTTAAATAACTGCTGAAAATTATTTTATTTAAAAGTGTTCCGTGAGAAATGCTGGAATTATAATTTATTTCCCATGGTTGAATGTACTCGGGCATTGCTAATTCAGAGTTTGGACCGAAGCCTCCGCTAACCATGTTAGGATTTTCAGGATCCAGAATCCAATTGCTTCCATTAGTTACAAATTTATAATCTAGCCTCGCATCAAGTTCAAATCTTTTTGAATAGAACCAAAAGTTTGTTTGATTAATATTTATCATTGAAGAATCTGCAGACCACGAATTAAAATCACCTGCAACAGAAATAGAAGACACCGATCCTCTATACATAAAATTTGCAGAATCTCCGGTTATAAATGGAATCCCTTGAGTTCTCGCATAGATCATAAAACTATCAACAGCTGATGCTTTTAGCCCTGGATCAGTAATTGAATTTACATGAAAAATAAATTGCTGAAATTGATTTTGTGGATATATAAAATCAACTGCACTTAATAATATCAAGAGAATAAATAACTTTTTCATTTTAATACCGTTTATTCTATTTAAATAGTTCACTTATTTTTTCAGGCGGTCTAGCAAGAATAGCTTTATCCCCCTTTTCAACAATGGGTCTCTGAATTAAATCAGGATTTTTAATCATTAAAGTTAACAAATCATCTTCACTAAATTTTTCAATTTTTGTTTTTAGATTTTTATAAGCTTCATCATTTTTTCTTAACAATTCAGATGGTTTCATTTGCATTTTCTTAAGTAAAGATTTTAGTAATGATTTTGAAAATGGTTTGATGTAATAATTAACTTTCTCAAAATCGATGCCTTGCTCTGAGAAAGCTTTAGCAACTTTTCTACAAGTTGTACAAGTTGGTTTTTCATAAACTGTTATTTTGTTCATTATTTTAACCTTTCAATTAGATTATTGAGCTCAATATTTGTGAAGCAATTCAATTGTTAAATTGTACAGAAATCAGGAAAAATAAAATAAATCTTGTAATTTATACCATTAAAATTCCAAATTATCACCAAGGGAAAAATATGAAATATTTTTTAACACTTTTGTTTTCGATAACATTTTTTATTTCTGCTTACTCACAAAACTATAAGCAAGTAAAAATTTATGTAAATGATAAATCAGATTACGCAGCGTTGCAATCTGCGGGATTAGAAATTGATCACGCATTTTGGGGAAAAGATAATTCCCTAACAGTCTATTTAAGCGATGAACAATTTTCTAAACTTCAGCTAACAAGTTTTAGATATGATGTTTTGATAGATGATTGGTTTGATTATTATTCAAAGCAGCCAACACTTACCGAATCAGAAAAATCATCCTTTATCCAGCAAAGTAAAAAAGATTATGGAGTTGAAGGATTTGGTTACGGCTCTATGGGCGGATTTTATACACTTGCCGAAATAAATGCTCAGCTTGATTCAATGTATGCACATTATCCAAACATAATAACACAAAAGTTTTCAATCGGTAATACACTTGAAGGCAGACCAATTTATGTTGTTAAAATTTCTGATAATCCAAATGTAAACGAAAATGAACCGCAAGTTTTTTATAATGCTTTGATTCATGCTAGAGAACCACAGGGAATGATGACCATAATGTATTATATGAATTACTTGTTAGAAAATTACGGCACCGATCCCGAAGTAACATATTTGGTAAACAACAGAGAAATTTATTTTCAGCCGGTTGTAAATCCTGATGGTTATGAGTACAATCACCAAATGGCTCCAAACGGTGGTTATATGTGGAGAAAAAACAAAAGAGATAATAATGGAAACGGAACATTTCAAGAATCTTACGATGGTGTGGATTTAAATAGAAACTTTAGCTATCAATGGGGATATAATAACTCAGGTTCAAGTAACGTTCCTTCGGATGAAACATACAGAGGTACGACAGCATTTTCAGAACCCGAAACACAAGTAATGAAAGACTTTGTAAATACAAAATCTTTTAAAACTGCATTAAATTATCACACATTCAGTAATTTGCTTTTATACTCATGGGCGTACGCTAATATTCCAACTCCGGATAACAGTATCTTTGTTGAGTATTCAAATGATATGGTTGCGTATAATGGATATGAAAATGGACAGCCGCCAGCAGTTCTTTACGAGGTAAACGGTGCAACCGATGATTGGATGTACGGTGAACAAACTTCAAAACCAAAAACTTTATCAATGACACCAGAAGTTGGTACAACAGGATTTTGGCCAACACAAGCAGAAATTTTTCCACTTGCAATAGAAAACCTTCAGCCCAATTTATACTACACCTGGGTTGCTGGTGAATCAGTTCGTCTAATTAATCCTAGTTTTTCTCAGCAGTTTTTTAATCCTGGCGATAATGTTGATTTGATAATTCCACAATTACGAAATAAAGGTTTAAGCGATGCATCAAATATTTCTTTATCGCTTACCTCAGATAATCCATTAATTACAATCAATTCAGGTTTAGTTAATTTTGGAAATATTACGGCAAGAACAACAGTAAACAATTCTCAAAACTTATCATTTACAGTTGGCAGCACAATGCCTGCAGATGTAAATGTAAAAATGCTTGTTAATGTTTCAACAGCAGGAACACCAATGTTTGTTGATACTCTTAGTTTTATAACCGGTACGCCGATATTGGTCTTTGCAGATACAACAAATGACCCTCTGCTTTTATGGGATGTTACTGTAACACCAACAACTTCACAAAAATGGGAGGCAACTACTGCATCATTTCATTCTTCACCGACAAGTTTTACTGATAGTAAGATTGGTAATTATATCGACAATGAAACTGTAACAATGACAATGAAAAATGCAGTTGATTTAAGTACATACGCTCATCCAAGATTAAGTTTTTGGACCAAGTATGAAACAGAAAGTAATTATGATTACGGACAGGTTGAAGTTTCAACAAACAACGGAAGCACTTTTACTCCGCTTGCTGGTAATTATACACAACCTGGAACTGGTTCATTTCAACCAAACGGAGAACCTTTGTATGATGGACTTCAAGCTAATTGGGTTAATGAAGAAATGGATTTAACTTCTTACAATTCAAGTCAGGTAAAAATAAAATTTGAATTAAAGACTGATGGTTCAGTAAATAAAGACGGCTGGTATGTTGATGATATTGGAATTTTAGTTTACGGAATTGTTCCTGTTGAACTAAGTTCGTTTACAGCAGCAGAACAAGATAAGAACATATTATTAGATTGGATTACTTCAACTGAAACAAATAATATGGGATTTGAAGTTGAGAGAAGAGCCTCCCCTAACCCCTCCCAAGGAGGGGAACAAAGTAATTTCAATTGGAGGAAAATTGGTTTTATTTCGGGCAATGGAACGACAACTGAAAAATCATCTTACTCGTTTGTGGATAGGAATCCTGTGGAAGGAAAATCTTTTTACAGATTAAATCAAATTGATTTTGACGGATCTTCCAAAACTTATACTTCTGTTGAAGTAAATTTTGGGGTTGCAAAGGAGTATTCTCTTGCTCAAAATTATCCTAATCCATTTAATCCAAGTACTGAAATAAATTTCTCATTAGAAAAATCTGGTAATGTAACTTTAAAAGTTTATAACATTCTTGGATCAGATGTAGCAACTCTTTTAGATGGTTTTATGGAAGCTGGAAAACATTCTGTTAAATTTAAAGCTAAAGATTTAACGTCCGGAGTTTATTTCTATACTATAAAAACAGATAATTTTACTTCTACAAAAAAGATGATACTTATGCGTTAATCTCGTAGCTCAGGTTTCCAAACCTGAGTTTTTTTTACATAAGATAAAATTTTATAACTCGATATTCTGTTATATATACACATCAAAGTCCTTTTATAAAACGAAAACTCAGGACAGATTCGCCGCGGCGAACCGAGCTACGGTAGAAAATTTTAATGTTAAATAAAATTATTGAGCTAACAAATAATCCGCAATCTTACCTAAATCTTTAATATCTTTATTGCCAAAGCCCGGCATAATTTGATTGGGATAATTTGCTCTGTATGATTTGAATCTATCAGAATCCATAAACGAATTTGGATTACGAAGATAATTTATAAGATTATCTCTGCTGCTCCAAAATTCCTTTAAATTTTTTAATGATGGTCCCAAGTTTGTTCCTGCAAGATCAGCACCATGACAATTTACACAGCCAAAAGACATTACAAGTTTTTCGCCTGTAATTTCATCTGATGTTTGCGGACCCATTGGCGAATCATTCATTCCGGAAAAATCTTTCATCGGGGCTTCATCTTCTTTTGTTAATCTGCCAAGCATAAAAAGAACTATAAATAAAAGTAAAAAAGCTGCTACCCATATCTGTGGTTTTGTCATAATTTCTGTAACTATTTTGTGAACGAAAAAATTAAATCAAGTTATTCTATTTCAAACGATGCGTTAACTACGCCAACAATTTCTTTATCAATTGAGCTAAGATCATTTATTCCGTAATCAGAAATTGCGTTAGAAAATCTTGGAGTGATTTGTAAAACTCCCATTCTTGCACTGCGCATCGGACCTAAATCTCTATCCGTTGCCTCAGCAATTTTTTGTGCTCTTATCATCGCATCTTTTGCTGCTGCTGCCTGAATTTCAATTTTCAATTCCGCCATTTTTGTGTAATGATATTCCGGCTGTTCTACATTAAAGCTAACACCTTTTTCAATAAGCGAAGTTATATCGAGTGAAAGTTCCTTAATCTTATTTACATCGGCTGATTGAATTTCTATTCTTTGACTGTAAACATATCCAATAACTCTACCCGAACTGTAACCCTGTTCATTCATTTCATAAACAGGATAATTATTTATTGTAAAAAATTCTATTTTGTCTTTTGGAAATCCTTTGTTTGATAGATATGAAATTAGAATTGGTTTTTGCCTATTCAACTCTGAGTAAGCGCTTTCTGAAGTTGCAGCTTGTACAGAAATTGTTCCGCGTAAAAAACCAAGATCAGAAACAATTTCTTTTTTTGCAGAACCTGTTACATTAATTGTTTGATTGGCTCTCTGGCTCGATTTCCAGGCATTAGTAAAAAACACAACGCCAATTATAAAACTTATACCGATTATTACAGCGGGAACAAAAAGGTGATTCTTATTTTCCATATTTTATATTGATTTTTAAAGTTATTAAATGCGCTAAAACGTGTGGCAACTTATCAAAAAAGAGTAATTTTAACAACTCAATTTGATTAGTATCTTAGAACATATTTTAAAATTAGTTCGGATTTTTATGCATAACTCTAACAAATTAATAAACGAAAAAAGTCCATATCTTTTACAGCATGCTTACAATCCTGTAAACTGGTTTGCATGGACAGATGAAGCATTTGAAAAAGCAAAAGCGGAAGACAAACCAATATTTCTATCAATCGGATACTCAACCTGCCATTGGTGCCACGTAATGGAAAAAGAGTCTTTTGAAGATGAAGAAGTTGCAAAGTTGATGAACGATGCTTTCGTATCAATAAAAGTTGATCGTGAAGAACGACCTGATATAGATGGAATTTACATGTCTGTTTGCCAAATGATTACTGGAAGCGGCGGCTGGCCTTTAACAATTGTTATGACACCGGATAAGAAGCCATTTTTTACCGGAACATATTTTCCAAAGCAAAATAGGTTTAACAGAATCGGAATGATGGAACTGATTTCCAAACTAAAATCTATTTGGCTTAATCAAAAAGATGAAGTAATAAAATCTGCTGATGAAATTGCAGCATCTTTAAGTAAACAAAATTTTATTTCTGATACTGTAGAAATTGATGATACAATTTTAGATAAAGCTTACCAAGAATTATTAAAAAGGTATGATGAAACACACGGTGGATTTGGTAACGCACCAAAATTTCCATCACCGCATAATCTTTTATTTTTATTACGATATTGGAAAAGAAATAATGAACCAAAAGCTCTTGAAATGGTTGAAAAAACTTTAATTGAAATGCGTCTTGGTGGAATTTACGATCATCTTGGATTTGGATTTGCACGGTATTCAACCGATCAGCATTGGCTTGTACCGCACTTTGAAAAAATGCTGTACGATCAGGCTATGCTGGTAATGGCTTACACCGAAACTTATCTTGCAACAAAAAATAAATTTTACAAAACAACTGCCGAAGAAATTCTGGAATATGTTTTGAGAGATATGACTCATCCCGAGGACGGATTTTATTCCGCCGAAGATGCAGACAGCGAAGGTGAAGAAGGAAGGTTTTATTTGTGGGATACTGATGAGTTAAGAAATGTTTTGGATAAAGATGAATCTGATTTTGCCATAAAAATTTTTAATGCTTCCGATGATGGCAATTGGGTTGATGAATCAAAAGGAACAATGACTGGGACAAATATTCTGCATCAAAAAAAATCCAGCAAAGAGATTGCTGAAGAATTTAGTGTTAGTGAAGAAATATTTTCAAAAAAAATGAATTCAATCCGGAAAAAACTTTTTGATTATCGTGAAAAAAGAATTCATCCGCACAAAGATGATAAGATATTAACCGATTGGAATGGTTTGATGATTTCTGCATTGGCAAAAGCTGCACAAGCTTTTAATAATAAGCAATATTCAGATGCCGCTGAAAAATCATTTTTGTTTATCCAAAAGTATTTAATGGATAAAGATGGAAAATTAATTCATCGCTTTCGTGATGGTGAAGCCGGTTTACCGGCACACATTGATGATTATGCATTTATGATTAATGCGCTGATTGATCTTTACGAAACTACTTTTGAAATTAAATATTTAAAGCAGGCTGTTGAACTGAATAAAATATTATTAGAAGATTTTTGGGATCAATATAACGGCGGATTCTATTTTACTTCTTCAACAAGTGAAAAACTTATTACAAGACAAAAAGATGTTTATGATGGTGCAATCCCATCAGGAAACTCTATTGCATTATTAAATCTTATAAAATTATCCCGTTTCACTTCTGATATTAAATTTGAAAATACAGCAGCAGAACTTGTAAAATATTTTTCAGGATATATTTCAAACTCCCCTTCTGCGTTTTGTATGTTTATGAGCGGATTGGATTTCCTTTTCTCTCAATCAACAGAAATTGTAATCGTTTCCGGACAGAAAGATAATTTGGCTATTAAAGCAATTGAGTTGATCAGAAATATTTATAATCCAAATAAAATTGTAATATTAAAACCCGATGAGAATCGTAAAGATTTTGCAGAATTGTTATCTTTTACAAAAGATATGATTTTGAAAGAAAATAACACGACATTTTATGTTTGTCGTGATTATAAATGTAATCAGCCTGTAAACACGATTGAAGAGTTAGAAAAATTACTTTTAGAATAATTAATAGTAACAACATAAGTAGATATTTTGATTTACTTAGACTAATTTTGCTGTGGTAGAATAAAATTAAGCAGGAGAATAACATTGAGCTCAGATAATAAGTTTGTTCGATCGTTAATTGAAAATGCAAAGCAAGGCAACAACGCTGCTATTGAACAGCTTTTTCAAATGAATCTTGGTAAAATTTATGCTTTTGCATTAAGACTTACTGCTAATAAATCTTTGGCAGAATCTATAACCAAAGAAACATTTATTGAAGCCTGGAAAAAAATGAATCTTGTCCGCAGTGATGCTTCATTTTTAAAATGGTTAAGTGCAATTACTGTTTATAAAACCATCGATTCACTTCGCTCAAATAAATCCAAATCAAAAATCAATCATAATGAATTAAGAGAACTTGAAATCTCAACTAATGAAAGTATATCTAGACTTAAAGAAGATAAAAATTTAACTAATGTCGAGAGAAGTTTCGCTATATCTTGTTCGGAAGAGTATTTAAATAAT
>JBDTRQ010000181.1:0-9871 GCA_039931535.1 Ignavibacteriota bacterium | reverse complement strand
ATAAGATGAGTTAAGAGGATCAGAGGTTACAGAAATCTGTACCATTTTTAATGCGCGTTCTAGCTTGATATTTCTTGTTGCAAAAGAATAAGCATAGTTGTTACTCAATAATGGATCATCTGGTTTAAGTTCAAGTGCGCGTTCGTACAGGCTGTCGCTTTTTTCAAAGAGTTCCATTCCATTATAAATCATCGCAAGCGTTCCAATTAACTGTGCATCATCAGGCTCAATTTCCAGCGCACTATTTAAATAAAATATTGCTTTGTCATCTTCTTTAAGTTGATTTAGAGTAAACGCATAAGCAGAAAGTGCAGTTACATCTTTTGGATTTAGTATTGTTGCTTTCTTTAAATACTTTTCAGCATCAGCATGTTTTGATTGCTGTGCAAGCGATAATCCTAAGATCAAATTAACATAAAAATCTTCTTGAAAAGTTAAGATAGCTTCACTCATTACAACTTCGGCTTCATCATATTTTTTATTATCAAAATACAATCCACCGAGTCTAACCCAGGCTGCAACATTCCAATTTGCATTTTTTGTAACAAACTTAAAATTTTCAATTGCAACAGAATCATTTCCTTCGCTAAGGGCAATTGCACCGAGATACATTTTAATTTGCCAGTCGATTGTGTCTTTATCAAGCTTAGTAAAAAAAGATTTTGCAATCGGCAGCACAGTTGAATCCGTAATTGCTTTGTTAAAATAATTTGCACCAATATTAATTTTTGCATCAAGATTAACATCCGGCTGATCCAATAAATAATCAAACTCCTTAGCAGCGCCAGCCCAGTCATCTTTACCTAAAAGTAGTTTTGCTTTTGCTTCTCGCACTTCAAGATCGTATGGCATCAGTTCTATAATTTCATCACAAAGCAAAATTCCTTCATCATATTTTTTTGCTTTTAAATAAAATTGAACTAACATTTTTTTTAAAGGAATATTTGCCGGATCCAGCGCTTGCAATTTTTTAATTGCATTTATTGCTTCATCATTATTACCTAATCTTTCTTGAAGCTCTGCAATTCTTGTAAGCACCGACCAATCAGGACCAAGCTGTGATAAAATTCTGCTG
The DNA here is from genome assembly GCA_039931535.1 of Ignavibacteriota bacterium. Taxonomy (GTDB): domain Bacteria; phylum Bacteroidota; class Ignavibacteria; order Ignavibacteriales; family Ignavibacteriaceae; genus IGN3. The sequence goes on along the minus strand of JBDTRQ010000181.1, from coordinate 8,796 downwards.
TACATTTTAACAGCTTTTAATGGTTTATCATCTTCATACAAACGTGCAAGTTTATAATTAAGTTCGATATTTGTTGAGTCAAGCATAATCGCGTTCTCAAGCACTTTTATCGCGGATTCTTTTTGATTGCCATAATTAAAAATATCAGCAAGCAGATCTAAGTATTCGATCTTTGTTGAATCCATTCCTACTGCATCAAGAGCATACGTTAACGCGTTTGATAGTTTATTTAAATACACATAATTTTTTGCAAGCGTGTAATAAAGTCCGGCGGAGGAATCGTACTTCAGCGCCTTTTCATACTGCCCTGCTGCAGCTTCAAAATTTCCCTGTGTTTCAAACACTCCGCCGTTTATAAAAAAATCAAGTGCCTTTTGTTTTTTTTGATCGACAGTTAAAACAGTTTTTTTATCATCAATTTTTTGTTCCGTTATTGTTGAACTGCTTGAACAATTAACCAGAAAAGTTGATAATAATATTATGGGAATAAATATGTAGAGAATATTTCTTTTCACGGGTGTGAATATATTATTGCAGTGTTGTAATAACAAGGCTATTTAGGTTTGTTTGAACCTAAAGTTTGAAATCTTTATCAACTAAGTAGTAACTTTGCATAAAAGAAATTAAATGGAAACTTTTGATCTTGCGATAGCATACGATTGGGAATTTGATGTTGAATTTGTTTCTGCGATAGAAAATAATCTTCAGCAATTCGGTATTTCAACCTATGTTATCACTTATAAAAATATTGCTGAAGTAACAGAAAAAATAAAAAGTCGTAAGTTAAACTTTAGATGTTTATTGGATCGCGCTTCTGATGTAGATGATAATTTTATTGAACTGAATCGGATTCTTACAAAGCGGCAGTGTTACGTTATTAATCCCCATAGGCTTATTGAGCATGCAATCGATAAAGCAAATATGCATCTGGAGTTTATCACTTTAGGGCTGAACGTTCCGTACTCAATTATAACTCCACCGCACAACCATTCTAAAGATATTTTTATTTCGATTGATGATCTTGAAACTCTCGGCAGACCATTTATTATAAAACCTTGCAACACAACGGGCGGTGGAATGGGCGTTGTTACTGGCGCGGAATCACTTAAAGAAGTTTTGCACGCACGACAAAAACACAGCAATGATAAATATTTGATCCAAGAAAAAGTTTATCCAAAAATTTTAGATGGAAAAAGAGCTTGGTTTAGATGTTACTGGGCTTTTGGCAAAGTAGTTTGTGTTTGGTGGGATGATGAAACACATATTTATAATCAGTTGCTTGATTCAGAGGTTAAGAAATTTGGATTGAGAAAGCTATTTCAAATCACAAAAACAATTCATCGTTTAACTAAACTTGATTTTTTTTCAACTGAGATTGCACTTACTGATAAAAATAAATTTGTTGTTATCGATTATGTAAACGATCAATGTGATATGAGATTTAAATCATTGCACCACGATGGTGTGCCTGATGAAATAGTATTGGAAATAATTAATAATCTTAGATTATTCGTTGCAAAAGAAAAACGCTTAAACCGATGAGGAAAAAAATTATACTAATCTATTTATCCATAACTGTTTTTGTTTTACTTCTTGCGGGATATTTTTTTCTGTATAACATTTACGGAAGCGAAGTAATACGCAACCCGCAAAACCTATACGCACAAAACTCATCCGAAATGATAATTGAAGTAATACCAATTAACGCAATGGGTAAAAAAGCACTGTTCAGAAGTTCATCCGCAGCTTTTGAAATTGTTGAAGGAATGGATTTGATTGAAATTATTGAATACAAAAAAGAAATTGGATTTTTAAAGATAAGATCAAAAGGTAAAGCAGGATTAGTTGGAATAAAAATTAAATCCGAGCATTCATTGCTTCCGGAATATATTGAAATTGAAATACTTGCTTTAACTGTTTGATATCAAAGCAACAAACAATATTTATTTCTATTTTGCACTTGAGTTTTTTATCTACAAGAGGAAATATGAAAAAGTTTAAATTTTTAATTATAATTTCAATTCTAGCATTGCAAATAACTTATGCGCAAGGCACCGCCGGTGAAAGCGCTAAGTTTGAATACAGATATCTTGTTGATATGCCAACTGCAGGAATTATGGAACGCGGTTCTGTTGGATTAACAACCGAGCTGCTTCCTTACGGAACTTTAATTACAAAAATTGATGCTGGAATTTTTAATAACATTAGCATCGGATTTTCTTACGGTGGAGTAAATATTATCGGTTCCGGAAAGCCGGATTGGTATCCATTTCCACCGGGAGTTAATTTACGATTTCGTGTAATGGACGAATCGGTTTTAATCCCATCTCTAACCCTTGGTTTTGATACGCAAGGCAAAGGCGAATATTTTAAAGATGAAAAAAGATTCGCGATAAAAGCTCCGGGAATTTTTGCCGCAGCAAGCAAAAATTTTGGATTGCTTGGTTACTTAAGTTTGCACGGAACAATTAATTACTCGGTACTTGAAGATAAAGACGGCGATAATTTTGTAAACCTTATGATTGGCGCTGAAAAAACATTGGGCAGTTCATTTTCATTTTTGTTTGAATATAATTTTGCTTTAAATGATAACTCAACAAATCAATTCGGAGAAGGAAAAGGATATTTAAATCTTGGTCTTCGATGGTCTATTGCAAGTGGAGTAACAGTTGGTTTTGATTTACGAGATTTGTTAGAAAATAAAAAATGGAGTCCAAAATCTACAGACCGTGCTTTGGTTATTGATTTTACACAGAAGATCTAATACAAAAACGGAATAGTGGAGTTTTGGAATTTTGGATAAATGGAATTTTTTAAGAGTGGATTGATGGAAATTTGGAGAAATGGAATATTGGAGAAACCAAAAAATTAGATTCCAATATTCCCTAACTCCAACATTTTTATTCCTAATTCTCCATTACTCCACTATTCCATCATTCCTTCAATATTTGTTTCGGATTTAGTACAACAGAGTTTAATTAACTATACACTTTAGTTATAATCATATCTATATTTAAGTTAAATGGTATGTATTTTTTCCTTTTATTAGGCTCGATATTTGCAAATTTTTTAGTAGTTGAATCAAAGGAGTTTTAAAATGAAAAAGTTTAAATTAGTTTTTTTTGCATTTCTTCCTGTATTGCTTTTAAATCTTACAGGATGTTACACGCAAGTTGCCTCACGAGATGATTACGGCAACTGGAATCGTGAAGAGAAAAAACCATATTACGATTATGAAGAACAATACGATACAACATCTGATTCATATCAAAATGAAGAGTACGATTACGATGATAATAGTGATTCATATACTGAAAGTTCTGGAACTGACATCAATTATTCTTTTTACGGTTATCCATCTTACAGAAAATATTTTTGGGGATATCAGCCTGCAGTTTCAATCGTAGTTGGTAACAGTTGGTATTATGACCCTTGGTGCTGGGATCCTTGGTATCCTACTTACTGGAATTATCCATCACCATATTGTTACTATCCAACTTACTGGTATTCACATAATTACTACGGCTGGTGGGATCCATATCCATACTACGGCGGTTATTATTCATCTAACTATAAATATAGAACTAATGATGGTTATAAAATCAGAAATAATTCCGGAATTAGAAACAGCGGCGGTAGAGATAGAAATTTAGTTACTACAAGAGACGGAAATAATACCTCAACGTTAAGGGATCAACTTAAAACACGTGAAAGAGATATCGTTTCCGGTCGTGATGAAGTTAAACGTGATAGAACCGGGCTGCGTGATAATACAAGAAATGTTACTCGTGATGGATTAAATACAAGCAGAGACAATGTAAATACTCGCACAAAAGATAATATTCGTAAAGATGTTGAACGAACACGCACCACACGCAATAATGATGTTATCAAAAGAGAAGATACACGCAAAAAAACAAATGATACTCGTATCAATACAGAAAGAAAAAATCCGAACGTAGATAGAAACAACGATACACGCAAAAAAACAAATGACACTCGTATCAATACAGAAAGAAAAAATCCGAACGTAGATAGAAACAGAGACACACGTAAAACTGAAACAAAACGAAATGAAGTAAAACGCGAAAACAAAAATACTCCGCCAAAAATTAATAAAACACCTAATACGAATAAAACTCCAAACAGGAATTATACTCCGCCAAAAACCAATAATACACCAAGGAGTTACACTCCGCCCAGAACTAATACAACTTCACCACCAAGAGGAAACACAAATTCTTCACCACGTGGTAATACTAACAGCGGCGGAAGCGGAAATAGCGGAAGCAGAGGCAGTAATGATTCTGGAAGAAGAAGGTAAACAAAATGAAAACCACAATTAAGTTGTTTGCTTTAGTGTTTGTAATGAGTTTTTATTTTACAGGATGTTACACTGTTGTTTGGAATCCAAATGAAGAATTTCCTGATACAGAAAACTCTTACGAAAGCAGCAGTGATTTTTATGATTATGATTATTATGGCGGATATGTAAATTATTATGAATCACCCTGGTGGGTTTCGGCTCCAGTTTATATTACACTTCCTGATGGTACAACAGAAAAAAGAATAACCAAGGAAAGAACAAACGGAAATAACACAAGAAGTACCGGTACAGAAAATATGAGAAACAGCAGCGGTAGAGGCAACACTGATCGTAATTCAGGAACAACAAATAATATTACAACGCCAACAACTACAACAAATTCCGGCAGCAGCAATACTTCTAATGTTGTAACTCCACCTCCGCCAACAAGAAACACAAATTCCGGAAATACGAGTACAACTAATTCATCAACTTCAACATCAAACACGAGAAATTCTGGGAGTAATGAATCACGCAACAGCTCGGGTTCCAGAAATTCCGGCAGTGGGAGGAAATAAAAATGTTTAAGCACATTCTAAAAATATTCAGTGCGATTATTTTATTATTTGTTACCACAACAAACGCACAAAATTATAATGATGCAATTCGTCTCGGCTTTCCCGGCTTAGGCTCAAACGCAAGAGCGCTTGGAATGGGAAACGCATTTAATGCTTTAAGTGATGATGCATCGGCTTCATATTTTAATCCGGCAGGTTTTGGTTTAATAAAAAAGATGGAACTATCCGGTGGATTAAGTTTTACTAATTTTGATAACACTACAACTTTCTTCGGAAATGAAACCAACGATAATACAACAAACACATCTTTACATAGAGTAAGTTTTGTACTTCCCTTTCCAACTTATCAAGGCAGTTTAGTTTTTGGATTATCGTATCATAACTCCAAAGATTTAACAGGTGTTGTTAAGTTTGATGGATTTAATGATGGAAATACTTCTAGAATTAAGTTCTTAAATGAAAATTCAAACATACCTTACGATCTTTTTTTAACTGATTCAAATTACAATACACCAATAAACGGAAATCTAAACCAAAGCGGAAACATTCTTAACTCCGGTGGAATAGATAATTGGACATTTTCCGGTGCGATTGAAGTTCAAAAAAACTTGTTCATCGGTGGAAATCTTACAATCGTTAATGGAAGTTTTGAATCAAACAATGATTACTACGAAGATGATACACGTAATGCTTATCCAGGTGAAACCGCTGCAGGCGAACCACAAACCACTGATTTCAAAACATTTTATTTAAATAATACTTTAAAATGGAACATCGGCGGATGGGATGCTAAACTTGGCTTCCTTTATCAATATGAAGATGTAGCAAGATTTGGTGCTACAGTTCAGTTTCCAAAAACTTTTACAATAGATGAAGAATTTTTAGTTAGCGGTAAAAGTGAGTTTGGAACCGGACAAGTTTATACTTTAGGCTCTGATTACAATGATAAAGTTGCCTATGATATTGTAACTCCTTTTGAACTTAATGGAGCCGCAGCTGTAAATCTAAACGGGATAATCGTTAGTGCAGAAGCAACGCTTATTGATTACTCACAATTAAAATTTAAAGATTCTAATGATGGGCTATCAGCAAGTTATGTTGCTGATGTAAACAAAGAAATAAAAGATGTTTTAAGAACTGTTTTAAATTATAATCTTGGATTTGAATACACAGTCCCAACAATTGGGTTAAGAATTCGCGGTGGATTTATGAATCAAGCTTCCGCATTTAAAGATGATGATTCCGAGTTCAATCATAAATATCTTACAGGCGGATTAGGATTTTTAGCAGACGGAAATATTGGGATTGATGTTGCTTACGCTTACGGCTGGTGGAAAGATATCGGCGATAATTACGGCTCAAATGTTTCAAGAACATTTCAGGATGTAAAAGTTCACAATGTAATGCTTACCACAACCTTGCGATTCTAATTATATTTTAATTGATTAACGAATCAAAGCACCATATTTTCGATATGGTGCTTTTTTTTATTTAAACGGAGTAAATCATTCAAGGAATTATTTCAAGATCAGAGAGCAAAGATCTTTATGTCTTTTCAGAAAAAGATCACACACTAATAAGATGCTCGCTGAAAGGAAAATTTAAAAAGGATTTTAATCTTAAAAAGGATAAACTTTTTAACAGAGATTTTGCCGCTGTTGGTGATTCCGTGCTCTATGATTTAAACGATGACGGCACAGGCGTTATTTACGAGATACTTCCGCGTAAAAATTTTATATCACGCAAAGCAATTAAAACTCGCGGCGCAAGTTTCCGCGGCGAAAGACTTGAACAAATTATCGCATCCAACATTGATAATATTTTTATATTAACGAGCACTTTAGAGCCTGATTTCAATAACAAAACCTTAGATAGATTTTTAGTTGCTTGTGAAAGTTCACACATAAAAACAAATATTATCATCAACAAAACTGATCTTGCTGAAGAATCCGCACTTAATGAATGGGCAAATCTTTACAAAGAAATTGGATATAGAGTTTTTCTTACTTCAACTTTAAATTCTACAGGCTTTACTAATCTTAAAAAATATCTTAAAGGAAAGAAAAATCTTTTTTGGGGACAATCGGGTGTTGGTAAATCATCTTTACTAAATTTAATGTATCCAAATCTTAATCTTAAAGTCGGCGAGATAAGCAGTTATACTTCCAAAGGAACTCACACTACTGTAACAAGTGTTATGATTTTTGTTGGTGATGACACTTACATCATCGATACGCCAGGCGTGCGTGGAATTGATCCTTTCGGAATAAGAAAAGAAGATTTGGGACATTACTTTAAGGAGTTTATAAATTTTATTAGCAAATGCAGATTTAACACCTGTACGCATCATCACGAACCGGGTTGTGCAGTAATTAATGCGGTAGAAAATGGCGATATTTCCGGTGAACGATATGATAGTTATCTGCGGATTTTAGACACAGTAGAAAAAGATATGAATTTTTAATCAGCTTCTTTATGAACTTTTATACTAATCACTTAATTTTACTTTTGAAAACAATAGAGATATATGAGTAACTCTTCACAAATAACGGCAAACACTTCTGAAGATTTTTCTGAAAATCTAAGTGATCCAAATAAAGTTTTTTTCAGCTATGCAGCAAAGATCAGCCCGTTAAAATTTACTTTACTGCTTAATCATTTTGCAGCAAAAGCTGATGACGTTTTTTATTACGCTGAACCGAATAACGATATTTCATTTTTATCTTTTGAAATTCTTAATAAGCAATCGTTTAGTTTTGATAATTACGAAATGCTTGCGAAAGAGATTTCAATTCTAAAAAGTAAACTTGTTTCAAATCATAATGAGTTTGAAAAGTTTAATCTTCCGCTTTTCATTACATCGGCAAAATTTCCTGTTCAAAAAAGATCTGAAGAGTGGAAAGATTTTAATGATATAGATTTTATTGTTCCAAAAATAATTTTATTTCAGCATTCAGGTACAAGTTTTATAATTGCAAATTTTTTCTCGGAAAGTTTTTCGCATCAAGAAAATTTTAGTGAATTTCTGGAACGTGAAACCGAATTAATTTATGATCTTGAAAATCGTTTGCTTGAAAGTAACGGCGATAGAACTGTTTTAAAAGATGTTACAATTGATGATTTTGAAAATTGGAAAACTCAAATCAATTCTGTTGTTGATGAGATAAAAAGAGAAAATATTGATAAAGTAGTTGTTGCTCGCAGAATAGAAAAAGAAATTTCATCAACAATAAACTGGCAAAGAACAATAAGCGAGTTAAATTTAAAATTTCCTACCTGCACAAATTTTTTATATAAATCGGGTAAATCAATTTTCTTTGGATCAACACCTGAAATATTAATTAAATATTCCGGCAATACTTTTTCTACCGAAGCACTTGCAGGTTCGATAATGCGCGGACATGATCCTGTCGAAGATAAACAACTTGAAGATGAACTTTTAAAAAGTGAAAAAAATAAAATTGAACACGAAGCTGTGATCGACTACATTAAAAAAGCAATCTTTAATTATGTAGATAAAGTTGAAATGGATGCTGTTCCCGTTGTTAAAAAGCTACCAAACATTCAACATCTTCAAACATCTGTAACGGGCACATTAAAATCTAAAGATGATATATTTAAAATAGTTTCATCACTCTTCCCTACTCCTGCCGTATGTGGAATTCCGAAAGATCAATCGTTAAAAATGATTGAAAAAACCGAATCATTTGATCGAGGATTATTTTCAGGCATCATCGGATGGTTTAATGCAGATAACTACGGTGAATTTTTTGTAACTATTCGTTCTGCTTTAGTAAAAGAAAATAAATTATATGCTTATGCCGGCTGTGGAATTGTAGATGGCTCGGATGCAAAAGAAGAATTTGAAGAAACACAATTAAAACTTAAACCAATATTATCGTTATTCAATAA
>JBDTRQ010000180.1:0-12587 GCA_039931535.1 Ignavibacteriota bacterium | reverse complement strand
GATGCAGATATAAAACTTCATACTGATAAAAGAAAAGATTTTAAAATTTTACTTGCAGAAGATAATCTGATAAATCAAAAGGTTGCGATAAGAACGCTTAACTCTGCAGGATATGAAGTTGATGCAGTAATGAACGGTGAACAAGCTGTTCGTGCGCACACACAAAATAAATACGATTTAATTTTAATGGATGTTCAAATGCCCGATGTTGATGGTTTTGCCGCAACAAAAATGATTAGAGCGTTGAAAGAACCAAAAAATAAAATTCCAATTATTGCAATTACAGCACATGCACTTATCGGCGACCGTGAAAGATGTATTGAAGCCGGTATGGATGAATACGTTGCAAAACCAATGGTTGCAAGGGAAATTATTCGATTGATTGATCACTTTTTGAAAGTAAATCATACAGAAAATAAAAAAGTTAAAGATGAAGTTTATGATTTACGTCTGTTTGATTTTGAAAGACTAAAACAAATTAGTCTTAGCGATGAAGTTTTTGAAAAAGATTTACTAACAGATTATTTGGTGGATGCTGAATACAAACTTCAATTACTTCGAGACCTCCTTGAATCCAATGAAATGAAAAAAATTATGGATACGGCACACACACTAAAAGGATCAAGCTATTCTGTCGGTGCAAAGTTAGTTGGCGATGAAGCACTTGGAATTGAAATATCAGCAAGAAATAATGATCTTGGAAATGTGGAAGAAAGATTACCAAAACTTTCTAAATCCATAAAAGAAACCCGCGAAGTCCTGAAGAATAAAATATAAGATGAAATGGTCATTGCGATGGTGATTAGCCGAAGCAATCTGTATTATATTCAACAACTCAAAAGATCACTTCGTCCCGATCGCTCGAGACGAAGTAATGACAACTCACTACTAATTAAAATCCTTCAATACTTTTCTAATTATACCAAGGGCAAGATCAATTTCATCTTTTGTAATTACTAACGGCGGAGCAAATCTAATAATATCACCGTGGGTTGGTTTTGCAAGCATTCCATTTTCTTTTAATGCAACGCAAACATCCCACGCGGTTTTTCCGCTTTTTGTAGGGTTTATTATAATTGCATTTAATAATCCTTTTCCGCGAACTAAGGAAAGATGCTCAAACTCATTAACCATTTTATTAATTTCTGATCTGAAGTAAGCGCCCATTGAAAAAGCATTCTCTGCAAGTTTTTCTTCAACCAAAACTTGTAATGCTGCCATTGCAACTTTACATGCAAGCGGATTTCCACCGAATGTAGAACCATGCTGTCCCGGTTTTATTGTAAGCATAATTTCATCGTTTGCTAATGCTGCGGATATAGGCATTACACCGCCTGATAATGCTTTACCAAGAATTAAAATATCCGGTTTTACACCTTCATAATCAGATGCGAGCATTTTACCTGTTCTTGCTAAACCAGTTTGAACTTCATCGCAAATAAGAAGAACATTTTTAGCTTTACAAAGTTCGTGTACTTTTTTTAGATAGCCGTCATCAGGAACAAAAACACCAGCTTCACCTTGTATTGGTTCAACTAAAAATGCTGCAACGTTCGGATCTTCTAAAGCTTTTTCCAATGCAGGGATATTGTTGTAAGGAATTTTTTCAAATCCCGGTAAAAAAGGTCCAAATCCATCATAACAATCAGGATCAGTAGAAGCTGAAACAGCCATCAATGTTCTGCCGTGAAAGTTTTCATTGGCTACAATAATTTTTGCTTCATACTTTTTGATGCCTTTAACATCATAAGCCCATTTGCGTGCAAGCTTAATTGCTGTTTCATCACCTTCAACACCGGTATTCATTGGTAAAACTTTATCATATCCAAAAAATTCTGTTACATACTTTTCATATTCGCCAAGTACATCATTATAAAATGCACGCGAAGTTAATGTTAAAGTTTGTGCCTGCTCAATTAAAGTGTTTATAATTTTTGGATGACAATGTCCCTGGTTTACAGCGGAGTAAGCGGAAAGGAAATCGAGATATTTTTTGCCTTCAACATCCCAAACCCAAACACCTTTGCCTTTTGCAATTACAACTTGGAGAGGATGATAATTATGAGCACCGTATTTGTGCTCTAAATCCATATAATATTTTGAGTTCATAAGCTTTCCATTTCGTTAAAATGATTAAAAATAAACTCTTAAAAATTAGCCCTTATAGCCAGCATAATCAAGCAAGTTTTTATATTCAAGTTGATTTTAACCAAATAACCTAATTAAAATAATTTTTGTTATTGTGTATCAATCTTATTTAAGTAATGAGCCTAATCAAAAGCTTTTTACGCATGTAAGTTCAGTGCAGTAGAAATAAATTTATGATTATTTATAAGTAATTGTATTTTTTTAAAACTTTTTACAGAATGATACGGTGTTCATTTTAAATCTGAATTTTCAAAATGAAAATAACATATAAAAAAACTCTAAATAGGAGACCCGAATATGAAAAATAATTCCCAGCTTTTCGTAATGACTCTTTGTTTATTTCTTTTTTTATTTCCTTCTGTTAAAGCACAAACAGGAATTTATGTCCCATCAATGCAAACCAGCGATAATCTTATTAATCAATTCTTAAACACTTATCAAATTCAGGGAGCTACAGTTGCAATTGCCAGAAATGGTAAACTTGTTTATATGCGTGCTTTCGGACATTCTGATACTCCTGATCAGGAATTAACACAGCCTTATAATTTATTCAGAATTGCGAGTCTTTCTAAACCAGTTACTAGTGTAGCAATTATGAAATTATGGGAACAGGGTTTAATTAATTTTGATGATCATGTTTTTGGACCAGCCGGACTTCTTAATGGTGACCCTTATTTCAGTGGGGCTAACATAACGGATACAAGAATCTATCACATTACAATTAGAAATTTGCTGGAACATTCTGCCGGATGGAACAGTGATATTCCTATGACACCTAATCCATTACCGCCTTATCCTTATGGGTACGCGTCAAGTGATCCGATCGGCTTTCCACTGCATGTAACATTAACCCTGGGAGAATCTAATCCAGTTACAGAACGTGCTCTTATAAAATTTCTGCTTCAAAGAGGACTGGATGTTGCCCCTGGAACCGAATACCATTATTCAAATATTGGTTTCCTTATTCTCGGCGTTGTTATTGAACACCTAACTGGAATGAGTTATGAGGATTATGTGAAGACTCAGATACTTGATCCGATTGGCGCTTATGATATGCATCTTTGTAAAAATCTGCTTCAGGATAAGATGGAAAGAGAAGCAGAATATATAAGCAATTATACTAATCTTTCCTGCTACGGAACTGGTCAATATGTTCCACTTCAGTATGGTGGAATGAATTTCGAAGCGATGGATGCACACGGTGGCTGGGTTGCTTCTGCCAGAGATCTTTTAAGATTAATTCTTGCAGTTGATCGATTCAATACAAAACCAGATATACTTACTACTGCAACAATTGATACTATGACAACACCATCTTTAACAAATGCTAACTATGCAAAAGGCTGGAACGTAAATCAATACAACAACTGGTGGCATGTTGGTAATTTTGCTGGGTCAACCGCAGAACTTGTCCGGGCTGCTAATGGTTTTACATGGGTAATTATTTTGAACGATGTTGGCGGAGGAAATTTCTTTTCTGATCTTGATAATCTCATCTGGAATTGTATCAGCAGCACTTCGACTTACCCAGGCTTTGATCTCCTTGATACACCAATGGAAAACAGTTCTAATATGTCTTTTCATAATGTTACAACAAGTTCTGTAACAATAAACTGGGATAACGGAGACGGAGATAAAAGGCTTCTTCTCATGAAAGCAGGGAACGCAATAAGTAAATTTCCTCTGGACGGAACTGATTATACAGCAAATTCATCGTTTGGTTCAGGTGATAATTTAGGTGATGGAAGTTATGTTGTTTATAGTGGGAACGGAAATAGTGTTACAGTTTCAAATTTAGATTCTAACCTGACTTATAATCTAAGATTGATTGAGTATAATAATAATTCAGCCACAGGAAATTATTCATTATATCTTCTGGCTAATAATCTGGAAGCATCTGTTAATCTTAGTGCAACTAATGTTGAAGAAAATCAGATAGGAAATCTTGAATTTAATTTAAGTCAGAATTATCCGAATCCATTTAACCCGTCAACAAAAATTCATTATACTATCCCTGAATTAAAAGGATCAAATGAAATAGTTACATTAAAGATATATGATGTATTAGGAAATGAAGTGAAAACACTGGTAAATAAGGAACAGCCTGCCGGACAATATGAAGTTGAATTTAATGCAACATCTCTGTCAAGCGGAATGTATTTCTTTAAACTTGAATCTGGAAGTTTTACTGAGACTAAAAAAATGATCTTACTCAAATAACGACAAATGTTGTAATATTAAATAATAAATAAAGGTGATAATTATGAAAACATTTACAAGTGTAGTTTTTATGTTTGTTTTAATTCTAACAAACCAGATGATTGCACAGCAGTGGTGGAATGTAGGCACACCTGGTTTTTCTACAGGTTTAGTGAAATATACCTCACTCGCAATAGATGGAAACGGAACGCCTTATGTGGCTTATGCTGATTATGGAAATTTACTTAAAGCAACAGTAATGAAATACAACGGCAGCAGTTGGATTGTTGTAGGCACACCCGGTTTTTCTGCCGGTGAAGCAGGTTACACCTCACTCGTAATAGATGGCGACGGAATGCCTTATGTGGCTTATGCTGATAATGGAAATTTAGCAAAAGCAACCGTAATGAAATATAACGGCAGCAGTTGGGTTGTTGTAGGTACACCCGGTTTTTCTCTCGGTTATGCAGCTTACACCTCACTCGCAATAGATGGAAACGGAACGCCTTATGTAGCATATATGGATTGGGACAATTCATATAAAGCAACCGTAATGAAATATAACGGCAGCAGTTGGGTTGTTGTAGGCTCAGCCGGTTTTTCTGTCGGTCGCGCAGATTACACCACACTCGCAATAGATGTAAGCGGGACGCCTTATGTGGCATATCAGGATTGGGGTGATTTAAAAAAAGCAACCGTTATGAAATTCTCATCTTCAACCGGAATTGAAGAATTAAATCGTATTACCCCAAACAGTTATGAAGTATTTCAGAATTACCCAAACCCATTTAATCCTGAAACAAAAATTAGATTTAAAGTTGCCGGTACTGAATTTATCTCATTGAAAATTTTTGACGTGCTTGGTAATGAAATATCAACACTCGTTAACGAAGAAAAACCAGCAGGGACTTACGAAGTTAATTTTGATGGAAAGGGATTATCAAGCGGAATGTATTTTTATACACTAACAGCCGGCAACTTTATTGAAACTAAGAAAATGATACTAATGAAATAACGAATCAAATTATATAATTAGTAGAAAGTGAAAATTATGAAAAGGATTTTAATGTTTATTGCGTTTTTTAGTTATACATTCTATGCGCTATCACAGCAAATTCAACCGCGATTTAATTTTGGAGCTCTTCTGGAACCAAACGATAAAATTATCAACGGTGCAGGTCAGGATCCAGTTGCATATAACAATTATTGGAATGTTATGCATCAAGTAAATAAACCAGCCGTATTTATGACTTATATAGGGTTAAAAAATATTCAAAATAACTGGACTCAATCTCTCAAATCTTCATTACTTAGTTATGGTGATAAATTTATAATTCCTCAAATTGGATTATCAATGACTGAAGATGGAAATCCTTCTGCACACTATGAGCAGGATGTAGCCGCTGGGTTATATGATGAACAAATTAATAATTTTATTGAAGGATTGAGAACCCTGGCTATACCCGCTTTTGTAAGAATTGGATACGAGTTCAATGGAACTTCATGGAACGGCTACCAATCAGCTACATACAAAGCAGCATTTAACAGAATAGCAAATATGATAAGGGCAAGCGGTCTTGAAATTGCAACTGTTTGGTGTTTTGCAATGGATGGCGTAATGAATTACATGGATTATTATCCTGGAAATTCTACGGTTGATTGGTGGGCAATCGATATTTTTTCCGTAAATCATTTTTCTGATCCAAACGCATCTATATTTTTAGATAGCGCTTATACTCATCAAAAACCTGTTATGATTGGAGAAACCACTCCAAGAAATGTGGGTGTATTAAATGGACAGCAAAGTTGGAATGATTGGTTTGTTCCATTTTTTAATTTCGTTCACACTAAGCCGGTAGTTAAAGCATTTTGTTATATCAATTGGGATTGGTCACAATATCCGCAATGGCAAAATTGGGGCGATGCAAGACTTGAGGCTAATTCTGTTGTTGGTGAAAATTTTTCTAACGAAATGGATTCATTAAAATATCTGCATTCGCTAAGCGAAAGTGAGTTCAGAAACACACTTGGATATTCAGATAGCACAGCCCCTCCAACTCCACAAAATATTTCTCTAATTAGTTCTCAATACCCTGTTGAATTAAGCTGGGATTCAGTTACTGATCCTTCCGGTATATCCCACTATAAAATATTTAAAAACAGCATCCTTGTTGATTATGCGCTAGAACTGCCATACAAGGATTATAATGTATCTGCCGGTGAACAGATTGAATATAATATTTCTGTAATTGATCGTGCAGGAAATGAAAGCTTACTCTCTGCACCTTTAATTGTTAATGTTCCTGGCACACTTGAAAAAGCATTGAACGGAAACTTTGATGAGGGAAAATCTTTTTGGGAACTCAACACTTTTAATGCCTCAGCTACTGGTACATTTGATATTGATTCCTCAAATGTCTTAATAGGAAAAAATTCAGCTAAAATAAATGTAACAGGATCCTCCGGAACAAATTGGCATATTCAATTTGCACAATCATTTAAAATATATCCAAATCATAAATACAAATTTAAGTTCACAGCAAAATCATCAGGAACAAAATATCTGGAATATATATTGCAACAATCGGTTAGTCCCTATACAATTTATTTATCGAAATCCATAACACTTAGTAGCTCCCCTCAGACTATTTTGGATTCAGTTGAGATAAGTACAAATGATGATGTTAAATTCAGCTTTCTTCTTGGTAGCTCACAACTTGTTACGGTTTGGATTGATGATGTGAATATAACTGAAATTACAACTGGAACAACAGATATTACCAAAAATTATGGCTTGTTACCCATAAATTTTCAATTGAATCAAAATTATCCTAATCCATTTAACCCAAGCACTAGTATTAATTACGCAATAAGCAGTAAGCAATTTGTATCACTAAAAGTTTATGATGTTTTGGGAGACGAAGTTGCAACACTCGTGAACGAAGAAAAACCTGCCGGAAATTATGAAGTAAACTTTGATGCATCAAAATTATCTAGCGGAGTTTATTTTTACAAACTTCAATCAGGTTCTTTTATGCAGACTAGGAAAATGACCCTCCTTCGTTAGCACTACGGCGGACAGGTTCTGATGAGATAACTCAAGTGCTTATTCCTAAATCCCATTCAACCTAATTTGAGTGGGATTTTTTATTTGCTTCTGACAAACGACACCCTATTGTTTTTAATCAAAAAAATTTTGATGTTAAGCATAAGGAATACATCTATACTTTAAGGAAGGGCCATAGCCCTAACTAAGCTATCCGCAGCATACTCTAACTCTCTTCTCCTTAAGCGTGGATGCAGTTCTCTTTTGAGGTCTGTGTTTGCGTGAATCAAAATTCTTAAAAAATAATTAATGTTGAACTAATAGATCGTAAGAAAGCTATATAAATATTTTACAAAACTAAAAACAGAGGCTATTATATGAAATCAATTTATTTTTCAGTTTTTCTATTCTCAATATATTCTTTAACTATTGCACAAGTAACTGATGGAACAAGTAAAGCAAATATTATTAAGCAGATAAAAGCTCTGGAAGATCTGGAAACAAAAGCAATTCTTGAAGCTGATACGATGGCATTAAAAAACCTATGGGAAAATGACTATCGTGTATACAATCCATACGATCGTATTTTTGATAAAAATCAGGTTCTTCAAGGAATTAAAAGTACATTTATCACATTCTCTTCATTTGTACGGGAACAGGAATACTACGGCGTTTACGATGACGTAGTCTTTGTTATGGGTAAAGAGACAGTCGTTTTTAGCGGTAAAAATCCTGATAAAGGTAAAGAGTTGTTAATTCGTTATACAGATGTGTATAAGCTTATCGATGGCAGTTGGAAAATAATAGCAAGACACGCAAATATTATCAAGTAACCACTAATCAATTTATTATTAATTAATACTTCACGTGAAGAAAACAATTAAAATACTGAAACGAATTTTTAGAACTTATTTTTTAAACTCTACTTGCTGGTTAAGTATTATTATTTTGTTAGTCTTACAGTTTAATATTCTTGCTCAAAACTCAAACATAACCTTTGAGCATCTTAATTTGGATAATGGCTTGCCTCCAAATGTTACATGCATTTTTCAAGATCGGATAGGTTACATATGGTTTGGCACCTCTTCTGGATTATATAGATATGACGGATATTCTCTTAAAGAGTATTCTCCTAGCTCAACAAACATTACTAATGCTAATATTCGGGCAATTTGTGATGACAAAGAAGGAAACATTTGGATTGGGCATGCACATGGTCTCGATAAACTTAATCCTTCTAAAGAAATATTTACTCATTATATTCTTAATCCCCAAATGCCATTAACTGATTGGAGACAACATGTTGTGGCGGCGCTTGAAGATCGAAATGGTAAACTTTGGATTGGGACGGGTGGTGGTTTATATCTTTTCGATAAAACAATGGAAATCTTTAAATGGGTACAGCATGATACTACCAATCCGGCCAGTATCTATCATAATCCTGTACATGCTATATATGAAGATGGATCCGGAACACTCTGGTTTGGGACAGGTGAAGGGTTGGATAAATTAGATAAAGCAGCAAATAAATTTACACATTATTATAATGCTAAAGATTTTAAAGAATATCCAGGTTTGGATAAAAATCCCCATAATGTAACTTCAATTATTGAGGATAGAGATGGTAGATTTTGGCTGGGTACGTCTGGCGGTTTAGTAGAGTTTAACAGGAAAGATGGAACTTTCACTCAATACAAAAATGATCCTAAGAACCCAGCGAGCATAGCTAATGACTTTGTTCGATCCATTTGTGAAGATTTTAATGGGTACTTATGGATGAGTACATATGCAGGTTTAGATATTTTTGATAAGAATTCAAGGAAATTTTCTCATTACACTTATAATAAGCTTGACCCGGGTAGTCTCAGCAGCAATGATGTTGGAAAGATTCTATTTGATACGTCGGGAACCATATGGATTACAACCTATGGGAGAGGTGTAAATAAACATATTCCACAATATCCCTATCTCAAGCAATATACATCAGAAATAGGTAAACCAGGCAAACTGCCACTTGACGAGTTGGAAGATTTAGTTGAAGACCGTAATGGGACAATATGGATTGGAACAGATAAAGGGCTTTTAAGCTTTGATCCAAAGAAAGAATTATTTAAGAAAGAATTTTTTAAAATGCCTGCCTCAGCGCTGCTATTTGATAAAGCGGGGACTCTCTGGATTAGTAGTTTCTTAACTGGAAATAATGGATACCTTTATTATAAAAGGAACAAAGATAAAAAAATAAACCAGTTATTTGATTTGAATGGAAAACCTTATAATGAATTTGTATCGTTTATGAGTAACAGTGGTGATGGTTGTATTTGGCTAGGAACACCTTACGGTAACCTGTTAAAATTAAATCCTTCTACAATAAAGGTTGAGCAATTTGCAGGTTTTGAACGTGCAATTAGTGCAATGTATGAAGATAAAACCGGATTATTATGGATCGGTACTTATGATGGTGGCTTAATTTGTTACGATCAATTTGAGAAAATTTTTAAGAGATTCACAACTAATCCAAATGATACCAATACTATTAGCGGTGATGCTATTACTAGTTTGTGTGAAGACGGTACAGGAACATTGTGGATTATAGCAAATACAGCCCTTGACAAGTTTGATCGAGAAAAACAAAAAATTATTCGGGTAGGAGAAAAAGATGGATTTCCCAAAAAAGCTTTTAACTTAATAGATGATACCCATGGAAATCTATGGATAACCACTATTAATGGTTTAGTTAAATATAATCCATTTACTAAACAATTTAAAAATTATGCTGAAAATAAACCTAGGTGGGGATATAAAATGAGAAATGGAGATTTATATTTTATACTAGCACCATCGTTTCAAAAGAAACAAAGTATAATAAGGTTTTGTCCGGACAGCCTTCAGGTTAATTCCTTTATTCCTCCAGTAGTTATCACATTGTTTAAGAAGTTTGAAAAATCTTATCCATTTGATAAAAAAATCAAGTTATCTTATCAGGAAAATTTTATCTCATTTGAATTTTCCGCTTTAAGTTATATTAGTCCTGAAAAAAATCAGTATGCTTACAAAATGGAAGGAGTGGATAAAGATTGGGTTTATTCTGGAACACGACGTTATGCGTCTTATCCAAATTTAAGTCCAGGTGAGTATATATTCAGAGTGAAAGGTTCAAACAATGATGCAGTGTGGAATGAAGCCGGGACTTCACTTAGAATAATTATTTCACCGCCATTCTGGAAATCCTGGTGGGCTTATTTGCTTTATGCTTGTTTTTTATTGTCTGCTCTTTACGCAATAAGACGTTATGAGATGAATAGACTTTCCTTTAAAAATCAAGTTAAACTTGATTCAGTTGTTCTAAAGGAAAGGGAAGAAACTGATAAAATGAAATCAAGATTCTTTGCTAACATCTCTCACGAGTTTAGAACACCACTTACTCTAATTCTTGCTCCTGCAGAAAAAATTATTTCGAATACATCTGATGATCATATAAAAGATGCTAATATAATAAGGAGGAATTCGAGACGGTTACTGCAGCTTATCAATCAACTGCTTGACCTTTCAAAATTAGAAGCAGGAAAACTGAAGCTTGAAGCTTCTAAGGGGAATATTGTATCGTTTGTAAAAGGTGTTGCATTATCATTTGAATCATTGGCTGAATCAAAAGATATAACTTTAAAACTGCTGCCTGAAAAAGAATTTATAGAATTGTATTTTGACAGAGAAAAGATGATGAAGATACTTACCAATATTTTATCAAACGCATTCAAGTTTACCTCTGAAGAAGGAAAGATTACTGTCTCAATAACAGAATTAGACAAACCGAGTAATGTCATTTCGAAGGAGTTCTCGACTGAGAAATCTTTAACAAATAATATGGGAAAGATTTCTCCCTTCGCTCGAAATGACAACAGAATAAAATCATATGTTGAAATAAAAATAAGTGATACAGGAATCGGAATACCTAGTGAAGAAATTCCAAAATTATTCGACAGATTTTACCAGGTGGATAGCTCTCATACAAGAGAATATGAAGGCACCGGAATTGGTTTGGCTCTAACAAAAGAATTGGTAGAACTGCATCACGGCAGCATTCGTGTGGAAAGTACAAAAGAAGATGTCAATCTTGCCAGTTCAGGCTGGACAGAATTCACTCTAGAGTTACCG
Source organism: Ignavibacteriota bacterium (assembly GCA_039931535.1). Classification (GTDB taxonomy): domain Bacteria; phylum Bacteroidota; class Ignavibacteria; order Ignavibacteriales; family Ignavibacteriaceae; genus IGN3. The sequence continues at coordinate 1,042 of JBDTRQ010000180.1, read as the reverse complement.
CTTGGCAGAGATCATTTGAAAGATGAAGAGATTATCAAAGCTGGAGAAAAAATAATTGAGCCTGACCTATCGGCAGGCAGGCCAAAAGTTTTGGTTGATGAAGAAAGATATTTAATCGCCAACCAGATTTCCGAACAGGCAGAAACAATTAAAGAAGGGTTGTCCGAAGAATTACAGGAAGAAAAAACTATCATACTTGTTGTGGAAGATAATTATGATATGAGAGAATATATTAAAGAATCACTGGATAGTAATTACGTAGTTGTCGAAGCAGTGAACGGAGAGCAGGGAGTTAGAAAAGCAGAAAAAATTATTCCCGATCTTATTATCAGCGATATGATGATGCCTAAGATGGATGGAAATGAATTAGTAAGAATCTTAAAGAACGATGAGAAGACAAGTCACATTCCTATAATTTTATTAACTGCAAAGGCTGGACACGAGGATAAATTAGAAGGATTAGAAATCGGTGCTGACGATTACCTTACAAAACCATTTGACATAAAAGAGCTGCAAGTAAGAATTAAAAACCTGATAAGCATCAGAAAAAAACTGCAGGAAAAATACAGCAAAATCCAAAATCTGATTTCGGAAGTCAAAGCACAAAAGCTAAGCAGTATCGATGAAAAGTTTATGTTCAGAGTAGGAGAAGTAATTGAGAAACATATTTCCGAGGAAGAATTTAATATAGAAGATTTTTGCGGTGAGGTTGCAATGAGCAGGACTCAATTACACAGAAAACTAAAAGCACTAACTGGAAAGTCAGCAAGTCTTTATATAAGGTCAGTAAAATTAGCAAAAGCGAAAAAGATGATTGAAGAACACAGGGGGAATATTTCCGAGATAGCTTATTCAGTGGGATTTTCAAGCCCAGTGTACTTTACGCGATGCTTCAAAGAAGAATTTGGTTATCCGCCACGTGATGTAAAAAAATAATCCGCCGTAGAAATTTCAGTGTTTTTTATTTTTTATCTGTCCTCAAAAACTCAAATAACCCTCTTTTTTATTTAAATGGAACAATAGTGCAAGTAAAAGGAACATA
>JBDTRQ010000179.1:0-6727 GCA_039931535.1 Ignavibacteriota bacterium | reverse complement strand
GAAGGCAAGGAAAGATTCGGTAATGATAAACATCCTCACGAATCTCCAGCAGTTATGACGATTCCATTAATGGTGCTTGCACTTCTCGCCGCCATCGGTGGATTTATTGGGATACCGGAAATATTTTCAGGTGAACATGGAAATCAATTCCACAATTTCTTAGCTCCATTATTTAAAGATGCAGATAGAAAACTTGCAACTTATAATATGAACTCGCACTTTGAAGAAATTTTATTGATGATTCTTTCCGTAGCGTTTGCTGTAAGTGCAATCTGGTTTGCGCGATATGTATATCTTAAAAAACCATCCATCGCAGCCAACTCTGCAAATAAGTTTAAAGGAATTTACAATCTATTATGGAATAAATATTTTGTGGATGAAGTTTACGATGCTGTAGTTGTTAATCCAATCTTACAAACTTCACGTTCATTTTTATGGAAGATTGCGGATAACAAAATTATTGATGGAGTTGTAAACGGCGCAGCAAAAATTGTGGATATTATTTCATTCAACATTAGAAAATTACAAACAGGTATTGCACAGTTTTATGCATTAGTTATGATGCTCGGAATTGTAGTTGCTTTATTCTGGATAATTTTAAGTTTATAAAATGGAACAAAACTCTTTGTTAACATATTTAATTTTAATTCCGCTCATCGGTTCATTTTTGATTTTGTTTATCAAAAAAGAGCAGGCTAATCTTGTTCGATATGCGGCACTTGGAATTTCTACTATTGCATTTTTGCTTTCGCTACTAATTTATTTTCAATTTGATTCGGCGAATTCAGATTTTCAGTTCATTAATAAAATTGAATGGATAAAAGGCTTAAACATTCATTACCACGTCGGTGTTGATGGAATGTCTATGTTGCTTGTGTTGCTTACAACATTTCTAACCCCGCTGACTTTAATTTCAAGCTGGTCAAGTATCGAAAACAAAGTTAAAGAATTTACTTTTTTCTTTTTGATGCTCGAAGTTGGAATGCTTGGCGTTTTTATTTCTTTGGATTTATTTCTTTTTTACATTTTCTGGGAAGCGATGTTAATTCCAATGTATTTTATAATTGGAATCTGGGGCGGCAAAGAAAGAATTTACGCAGCAGTTAAGTTTTTTATTTATACGATGTTTGGAAGTTTGTTAATGCTTGTTGCAATTGTTTGGCTTGCTGTTTACGCAATCGGACCTTTAGGATATTTTACAACGAACTTGATTGAACTTTACAAGGTTGCACCGCAAATTCCAATGGATGTTCAAATCTGGATGTTCTTAGCCTTTGCATTTAGCTTTGCAATTAAAGTTCCGCTGTTTCCATTACACACGTGGCTGCCTGATGCTCACGTTCAAGCTCCAACCGCAGGCTCTGTAATACTTGCCGGTGTTTTACTTAAAATGGGAACTTATGGTTTGCTAAGATTTAATCTTCCACTTTTTCCTGAAGCATCAATAGCAGCCGCACCATACATTTCAGTCTTAGCGGTAATAGGAATCATTTATGGTGCGCTCGTTGCCATGGTTCAAACAGATATTAAAAAACTTGTTGCATATTCTTCAGTTTCTCACTTAGGATTTGTTGTACTTGGCATTTTTGCAATGACCCAAGAATCTGTTCAAGGTGCAGTTATACAAATGATAAATCATGGTTTATCAACTGGCGCATTATTCCTTTTAGTTGGAATTATTTATGAAAGAACTCACACTCGTGAAATTTCTGATTACGGTGGAATTGCAAAACTCGTTCCTGTTTTTTCTTTTGCATTAATGTTCGCATCACTTTCATCTATAGGTTTACCAGGATTAAACGGATTTGTTGGTGAGTTTTTAATTTTACTCGGTGCGTTTCAATCACCAATATTAAATAGCTGGTGGTTTACAGTTTTTGCAGCAAGCGGAGTAATCTTTGCGGCAGTTTATTTATTGTGGATGTATCAGAGAGTTGTTTTTGGTCAAGTTACAAATCCAAAACTTGTTGGATTAAAAGATTTGAACGGAAGAGAAATTTTTGTTCTCGTTCCTATTTTTATTTTTATTGTGTGGATAGGAATTTATCCATCAACATTTTTAAAAGTTTCAGAAAAATCTTCTGCAAAAGTGGTTAAACAAATTTACAATCCTGTAAAAGTTAGTCCGGTGCAGCTTGGTTCAAATCAATCAACAAAGTAATGAAGTTATAAAAAGATAAAGCTATAATGTTTAATAACGCTCAAGAATTTTTTAATGTACTTCCGCCAGTAATAGTTGGTGTAGGAATTATTATTTCACTTTTAATTGAAATGTATTCTAAAAAAAGTGAAACTATTCTTCCATGGTTTTCTGTACTGATATTTTTAGCTGCCGGATTACATGCTTTATATTATACAGGGGATGTTTCAATCGTATTGCAAAATATGCTTGCAACCGGCGGTACTGTAAATATCTTTTATGCAATTTTTACTCTCGGTGCTGCGGTTGTTTGCTTACTCTCAATCGATTACATAAAGAAATATGGAATGTATTTCGGTGAGTATTATATTCTTGTGCAATCATCCGTTCTTGGTATGATGTTGATGGCTGGCGCAAAAGATTTGTTTGTTATTTTTCTTGGCTTAGAATTAATGTCAATTCCGTTTTACATACTTGCCGGAATGAATCGTAAAAGACTAAATGCAAACGAAGCCTCACTTAAATATTTTTTACTCGGTGCTTTTGCAACAGGATTTATTGTTTACGGAATTGCACTAATTTACGGAAGCGCACATACAACTTCTATTGATTTTATAACTGCAAACTTTACAGAGCTTACAAAAAATTTATTGTTCGTTGTAGGAGTTTTACTTTTCTTAGTTGGATTTTCATTTAAGATCGCTGCATTCCCATTCCACATGTGGGTTCCAGATGTTTACGAAGGTGCTCCAACTACTGTTGCAGCACTATTTTCAACGGGTGGAAAAGCTGCAGCTTTTAGTGCAATAATTGCAACACTATTTGCTCTGTTTAACGGACCGGCAGGAAATTTATTCACTCCTTATTTAGCTGTTATTTCTGTTCTCTCAATGTTTTACGGCAGCATCGTTGCAATTGCACAAGATAATATAAAACGAATGTTAGCTTACTCATCTATCTCGCATGCAGGTTATCTTGCTATTGGTCTCGCCGCAGGCAATCACGATGCAGTTGCTGGTGTTATATTTTATTTAGCGGCTTACACTTTTATGAATCTTGGTGCATTTGGAATCGTTTCGCTTATCGAAGGGAAAGACGAAACAAATCTTAACATAAATTCTTATGCTGGATTAGGAAGTAGAAAACCATTGTTAGCAGCGCTGCTTGCAGTAGTTATGTTTGCACTAGCAGGCATTCCACCTTTTGCAGGATTTTTTGGAAAGTATTATATTTTTATTGCCGCAATAAAAGCAAACCTAACCTGGCTCGCAATTCTTGGTGTTATTTCTAGTGCGATAAGTGTTTATTTCTATCTGCGCATTGTAGTTTTAATGTACTTCAAATCTTATGATACTGAAATTGTAATTGAAGACAGCAGAAACTCTATGATTGCAATTATTTTTTCTGTTCTTGTAATTATCTTACTCGGAGTTTTTCCCGGTACATTTATAGATTTGATAACAAAGTTTATATAGATAAAAATGATTTAATTAACATTGTCATTCCGAACTTGTTTCGGAATCTCTTGAGAAGCTGAAACAAGTTCAGCTTGACAAATCAGAGATATAATCCAATGTGATGATGAAAATATGATTCCACTTTATAATACATCACAAATCCGTAATCTCGATTCATTTGCAATTAAAAGATTGCAAGTTCCCGGAATTGTTTTGATGGAAAATGCTGCTATTGGAATTTACCAATCAATTTTAGAACGTGTTGATAAATTGAAATGTGTTGGAGTAATTTGCGGTAAAGGAAACAATGGCGGCGATGGTTATGCTGTTGCAAGACATTTTTCAAATGCTGGATTTGATGTTAAAGTTATTTCTCTCGGTGCAGAAAAAGAAATGAGTGAAGATTGTAAAACGAATTACAATATCTTAAAAAATCTTTCCCTTCAAAGAAAAAATCTAAAAATAAAATCGTATCAATCAAGCAAAGAAATAAGCTGGTTAAAAGATTGCGATGTAATAATTGATGCAGTTCTCGGAAGCGGATTTACAGGTGAATTAAGAGAACCTTATAAATCAATAGTTAAATCATTAAATAAAATATCTGCATACAAATGTGCAATTGATGTTCCAACCGGATTAAATTCTGATACAGGATTTGGTGATTTAGTTTTCCAATCTGATTTAACTATTACACTCGGTGAATTTAAAAAAGGATTATTCATAAAAAATGGATATGAGTTTTGCGGTGAAGTAGTTTTAAAAGAAATCGGAATTGGCAGAGATTATTTTGATGATATTGATTGTGATACATATTTAATCGAACCGGAAGATGTTTATTTAAATCTTCCTAAAAGAAAAAAATCAGTTTATAAATATTCTGTAGGAAAAGTTTTAACAATTGCAGGTTCTTATAAATACCCCGGAGCTGCAGTTTTAACATCCAAATCAGCTTTGATTTCAGGTGCTGGTGCATCAATTCTTGCAATTCCAGAAAGTGTAAAAAAACTGATCCAAAAAGATTTACTTGAAGTTGTAGTTGAATCATATCAAACAGAATCCGAAAAATATTTAGATAGAATTGGCTTAACTGATTTACAACCAAAAATTAAATGGGCAGATGTTGTTGCAATTGGTCCAGGTTTAGGAAGGGAAGTGGAAACTGTAGAAAGCGTAAAAGAGTTTTTACTTAATCAAAAATTTAAATTTGCAGTAGTTGATGCTGATGCACTTTTTGCTTTGAACGAAAATTTCCTAAAAAAAGTTAATCTAAGAAATTGTATCCTAACTCCGCATCTTGCAGAATTTTCTAAATTGATTGGTGTTAATACTGATCTTATCGAAAAAGATATTCTAAGTTATGGAAGAAATTTTGCAACTAAGTATAAATGTATTTTAGTATTAAAAGGAGCGCCAACAATTATTTTTAATCCATCCGGCGAAGCATTTATTAATACAACGGGTAACAGCGGGATGGCAAAATTTGGTTCGGGTGATGTACTTACAGGAATTATTGCAGGATTGTTATCCCAAAATAAAAATACGGAAGATGCGGCAATAGCAGGAGTATATTTACATAGCTTATCCGCAGATTTATTGCTTGGCGTAAAATCAATCTCAAATTACCTTGCATCGGATATAATGAATAATTATCCTTCCGCAGTAAAATTTTTAGAGGAAAGTATTGTATAAGTATTTAGAAAAACATCTTAAATATCTCGTTAACATTCCATTAATTATTTACTGGATAATTTTATTTATCCTCACTTCTTTGCCTTCTTCTTCTGCAATAACAATTGGAGTTAGCGATAAAATCGAACATTTTGGTGCTTACGGATTATTAAGCGGAATTCTCTATTTGAATTTATTTTTTCAGAAAAAATTTAAAATATTAAATAAATATCCTGCAATCTTCACGATTTTAATTGCATCATTCTATGGGATGCTTGATGAATTACATCAACTATTTGTGCCTGGCAGAAGTGCTGAACTTTTGGATTGGTGCGCAGATTTTTCGGGTGCAGTTATTGCGGTTTTGGCAACAAGGTATTTGCTACAGAAATTGCAAAAATATGATTATGATAAAAGCAAATTAAAAATTGGAACTTTATAAGAATTATTTTGTAAAACACTTGAAAAATAATTTGATAATACAGTCTCTCATTATTATGTTAGCATCACTAATTGCAAGTTAGGAGAAAAAAAAGAATGGCAATTGTAAAAACAAAAAAAGCAGACTTGATGGCTAAATACAAAAGAGTATTTGAAATCAGTTTAATTGCGGCTTTAGCCGTATTGATAGTGGCTTTTAAATTTTTCCCGGAATTAAAAGGCAAAGCTGTTTTATCTGAAGGTCCTCAGGAATTATTTCAGGTTGAACAAATAGACCAAACAAAACAGGAAAATCGACCACCTCCACCTCCAAAACCCCCGATCCCAATCGAAGCCCCTTCTTCGGATGTATTGGAAGATATAGAAATTGGTGATACCGAAATTGACGTTAATGAACAAGTAGAAGCTCCTCCTCCTCCAAAAGAGGATAAGAAAATTGTTGAAGAAGAGCCTCAATATTTTGTGGCTGTTGAAGAAATGCCGGAACCAATCGGTGGAATTGGCGAAATTCAGAAAAAGATAATTTATCCTGAAATTGCTAAAAGAGCCGGTGTTGAAGGTAAAGTTTATGTTCTTGCTTTTGTTGATGAAACAGGAAATGTTACTGATGCGAAAATTATTAAAGGCATTGGCGCTGGATGCGATGAAGCAGCTTTAAATGCTGTAAAAAAAACCAAATTTAAACCAGGTAAACAGCGAGGTAAGCCAGTAAGAGTTCAGGTTTCAATACCCGTCGTGTTTAAACTTCAATAGAATTTAGGCGTCTTTAAGACGCCTTTTTTATTTATATAATCTTTTCATAATCACTTGAGTTATTCAAATTTTGATTTTTTTACGAATTTTTAATTCGTATTTTTTGATAGATTAATTTTAACAGTAGCACAAACAAATAATTCATTGAAATCATGACTAAGAACAAAAAGAATAAAATATCCAGCCCGCTGCTGATTGTTATAATTATTCTTTTAAATCTTGCCTTTCTTTTCTTCAGATTTGTTTTTATTAAAAATAAAGATTACCG
>JBDTRQ010000178.1:0-3997 GCA_039931535.1 Ignavibacteriota bacterium | reverse complement strand
TGAGACCATTGGAAGCCACGAACTTCAACTCTTAATCCTAACCCTGCACGATCAGGGTCTGAGGCGAGTGGAAAGTAATTAAAAGGTGTTCTTTCCCATTCTTTATCTTTCGAATCATCCATTACAAAAAATGTTTCAAAATCTGAATTGTTAACACCTCTTCCAAAATATCCATACCAGTATCCATCCCAATCAGGTGTAAGGCTTAGAGCTGGTGGCCAGTTTTTTGGCCAGGTGTGTGGATTTGTATTCATCGCCGGACTGTTTTTTTCAAGCGGATATTCATTAACCTGATTTGGATTTGAATAACCTGGAACCGGCTCCAATCCCCAAATTTCTCCTGTACTCGGATCTTTATCCATCCATTCACGATAAGATGTTTGAAGCGGATGCACAACTTGATTATTGCCTGGTGCAGTAATTTCAGAAGAAATTAAAACTGCAACACCATCAAGATATGAATGCCCTGTACCTTTAGGCCACTCGCCGCTTGGCTGATCAGGCCAATGACCAACTTCTCCATTGTTATAGAAAAGCGTTCTAACTTGATTACCATCCATTACACCTTCTTTTCGGTACTGTATATTTCCTTTAGGTTCATCACGGTACTTTTGGATTTGTCCATTTACCTGAGAATATCCCACGTCAGTAATCAAAAAAGCGAACAGTATAAAAAGTATTTTGTTAAACATTTTTTTCTCCATTATATTCTCTAAAATCCAAATCCTAACCCAAGCCTTATCTCACGCGGAGCTGAGTACATACCTGGATTATTAACGTATTGTTCAATGGTATTAAGTCCGATGATATCGCTTTGTTTAATGTAGTTAGCGTTTAGATCAACATTAGCTCTTCCTGTAGTTGAATAAACTCCAAACTCATTTTTAATGTCAAACAAGTTATAAATCATAAGATAGGTGTTTATTGAAATTCCATAAACATCAAAAGTTTTTTCTGCTCTCAAATCAACATTATAATAAGTTGGTTTAATTCCGCCGTTTTCAAATCTAACACCCTGAGATAATTTTATATCTTCGGTGTAAGGCTGCCCTGAACCATATTGAAAAATCAATCCGACTGTCCAATCACCAGGAATACCAACATTTAAGTTTGCATTTAATGTATGTCTTTGATCCCAATCCAATGGAACAACACTTTTTGTTTCCTCAATTGGTGGATTTGTTTGATTGTTGTTAAAAACAGCACGGGGATCTGAGGCATTACCCTGAGCGATTTGGAATGTATAATCGATTTTTAATCCAAAATAATCTGCAAAGCGTTTATCAAGCGTTAGAATAAATCCTTTGACATTTGCGTAATCTCTGTTTATAAATCTTGCGTATTTAAAACCTTCATAAGTGTTTATGATTTCCATACCAAGCCAGTTTCTAATATCACGGTAATAAACAGAAAAGTTTAGAGAAACATTTTCAAACAATACTTGCTGTAAACCGATTTCATAAATCACATTTTTTTCGGCATTCAAATCAGGGTTACCGATTATGGATGAAAGACTTGAACTCGGCTGAACAATAAAATCAGGATTAGAATATAAATTTTCAAATGAGGGTATCTTGAAAAAATGACCATAAGAGAATCTTATAATTCCTTGATCTGTAATTGGAAATGAAGCGCCTAAACGCGGGCTTACTTGAAACTTGGCGTCTGCTTTTCTCATTTCCAAAAGATAAGTACCCGGATTGTTTGGATCTTCAATAGCACCAGGATAAAGTCCGTTACGGGTTGGGTTTTTTAAATCAGTAGGCAGTGAAGAGTTTGAATTAAAATAATCAAATCTTATCCCTGCATTGATAATCATTATATCATACTCCATTTTATCTTGTACATAAGCAGAAATCTCAAGTGGATTTTTCGTGTATTCAATAAAGGAACCCTTATCAGTGATAGCGCCTTTGTTAGGATAACCCGGAGTGAAGATTGGATTACCCGAACTATCAATCTGTCCCTCCGTTAAATTTATAATGTCTTTATTCTGGCTGAAAATTTCGTAATACTTTCCCTCTATACCTGCACCAATTTTATGTTCTTTGGATATTTGTGAAGAGTAAGAATACTGTGCGATAAAAGTATTTGTATGTCTATTGTATCTTCCAGTTTGATTTCCTCCCTGTCTAAAAGTATAAGGTGAAGTTGATATTCCCTGATCCGGATTTATATATCTTGGATCTATACCATAAGGATTATAATCTGGACTAAATAAATCTGTATTTATTGGTGCATCAGGATAAAGATATCCTTCGTACTCAAAAAAGTTTGCAGAGAACTTTAATGAGTGAAAAGTATTTGAAGTCGGAAAATAATTGAACTGTAGATTATGAATTAAATTATTTCTGTAATGATGCATAGTTGCATCTGGTGTTAATGAAAAACCGTGATCGTAATACCTGTTTTTGCCATCATCCCAAAATAAACTGTAGGTAATATTAACTTCAGGCAAAGCATAAGATAGTTTTGCATTTGCAGAATATTTTCGCTCAGGATTCATTGATACATAGGCACCATCGCCTGTATTCCTTGGAATCCAAAAAGTTTGATTAGCAGGATTTGGGAAGAATGGAATATCATCTGTTACATTAAAAATTCTTTGTCCATACAAGTAACCATTATTATTATAATATCTTCCGGTAACAAAGAAGTAAAGGTTTTTTACAGGTGAAATTGGCCCACTTAATGTAAGTTGTAAATTACTTTGTGCAAGATCCCATGGTTTATCTACATTTTTAAAAATATCTGAATGATTTGTAAAGTAACTTCCAACATAGCCGGTAACATAGCCTTCAAACTTATCAGAACCGCTTTGAGTAACAATATTTACAACACCGGAAAGCGCCTGCCCATATTCTGCATTAAAAGTACCGCTTATAACTTCCATCTGCCTAACTGATGAATTTTCAACCTGCACACCAAAGCCGCCGTTAAAAGCATCTGTTACCGCAACACCGTCAATCAAATAGGCAACATCATTTGATCTGCCGCCTCTAAAGTGTCCGTCAATTACACCGGCTTGCAAGTTTACAATTTGTCCGATACTTTCAACCGGCATCATTTTAATTTCGTTAGAAGAAATTGTAACGGAAGTTGATGTAAGATCTTTTTGAACTAATGGTCTTTGGGAAGTAACCACAACTTCTTGATTCAATTGTATAACTGAACTGCTAAGTTTCATATCAAGATTAGTAGTTAGATCTATATTTACTCGAACTTTTTCTACAATAATTTTTTGATAACCAACAGCGCTAAATATAACTCTATACTCACCGGGTGGTATGTTGCTGATGGAAAAATATCCATCCAAATCTGCCGAAGCACCCAAGTAAGTTCCTTCGATAATTACGTTTGCACCAACAACAGGCTCACCAGTTTCCTGGTCTGTAATCGTACCGGAAATTTTTCCTGTTGTTCCTGCAAACAATGGAACTGAGAATAAAAGCACTGCAAACAAAATTAAAAAATGCTGCGCAGTTTTATGTTTGATAAAAAATGTTTTTAATTGGTCTGTCTTATTCATTTCGTTTTCCTGATAAAATTATAATTCTCCTGATACCGAATGCGAACAAAAGAAAAGGCACGGCAATTAAGCCGTGCCTTTAAAGGATTACTTAAGGAGCATCATTTTGTTTGTTTGAACAAATGAACCAGTTTCTAATCTATAGAAATAAATTCCACTTGATAAACCAGAAGCATTAAATGAAACATTATAACTGCCTGAAGCATAATCTCCATTAACAAGTGTAGCAACTACTTTTCCAAGAACATCATACACTTTTAATGTAACAAATCCTGCATCTTTTAAGGCAAACTTAATTTGTGTGCTTGGGTTAAAAGGATTAGGATAGTTTTGAGTAAGAGCATACTCCGTAACTGTTTGATTTTCAGATTCAACACCAACCGGATTCCAGAGATTACCAATCCAGGTGTTAGACCATCTCGAAACATCGCCCCAGGATTGATCCTCATTGTTAATTGAATAAGTTAG
>JBDTRQ010000177.1:0-5384 GCA_039931535.1 Ignavibacteriota bacterium | reverse complement strand
ACACATCTAACTTCATTGAATTTAAACTTCTGACCATCTGCACCAATATGATTGAAGAGCGAGTTTGATAAGTAATTAACTTTATACTCACCTACTGCCTGTTCGATATCTTTCCAAACTTTTGCAACAGGATCTTTATCCATCTTAACAGGCGGATTTACCTGACACAAATTATATTGATTGAATAAAAATTCTAAAAACTGCGATACTTCAAACAATCTTTGATTATTATCTAATGTATCCCATCGCTTACGTGAATTTGTTAATCTTTTATTTTCTATTGATGTTAAGTTTGAATACCCTTCTTTAACGTTTTGCAGATTTGCCCATTTTTCTAATGGATTATCCTGATATATCCAATGATTTGAAGCAATTACATTTTGTGTTTCATTATCAAGAGCATCTATAAAGAAAGAAAAATAATTTGAATCAACAGAATTGGTTAATCTATATTGTGCAAAAACTGATTTGATAAGTTTAACGGCTTTCTTTTGATCATCAACAACACCAACGGAATTTATTGCTTTACTTATTGATTCTTCTCGTATGCTTCTTGTAGTTACAGAATTTGATGTATCAAGCCATGATAAAAATGAAATCGGATTATCTGTGCGGCTAATTTCTCCAATCATATTAACGCAGCTTAAAAGCAGATAAGTGCGCAGTGCAGAAAGTTCATAAGTTTCGTTTGAAGCGTTTACCCACTTAGAAACATCATCATCCAAAAAGGATTTTGAAAGATTAACTCTTTTTAAAACAAACTGAAGTTTATTTTGTAATGATGTTTCAGCCTTGTTCCAATTTGGCAACTCAGTTGGAAGCACAATTTTATTTACAATCTTTTCAAGATCGGTATCAAAATCATCAGCAATTTTATTTTTTACTACTTCTTTTGTTAATTGATCTTCCACTTAGCTACCTCAAATTGGTTATTAAAATCATTGAATATGTTTATTAGAATAATTTTAAGAATCGGCTTTTATAATTATTAAAAGTCCTTACTCTATTTTTACAGGATTTATTCAATTATTATTCCATTTTATGATTGAGAATCCGTTAAGTTTTCCAAACAAAGTAAATTCTAAAAAGTAAGTTTTTGATTAAAACGGGTAATTTTTACCCAAAAGGAGTTTCTGACCATTTGCAGCCAAATCAGGGTTAGACATTAACTTACAAAATAATTCTACTTTTATCTATAAGTTTACGCCTCAAAACAAATTTAGAAATATGGAATCTTATTTAGGTTATTTGGCGGCACTTTGCACAACGGTCGCTTTCATTCCGCAATCGATAAAAGTTTATAAAACAAAACACACAAAAGATATTTCATTGGGAATGTTTTCTTTGTTGAATGCTGGATTAGTTTTCTGGCTGATATACGGATTAATACTTAACTCTTACCCGATAATTTTAGCTAACGCACTTACATTAATTTTTGCAGTTTATATTCTTGTAATAAAACTTAAGCTGGATGTTTTTCCATCTAAAAAATAATTGAGAAATATTTTGAATAAAGTTAATCAAACAGAAAACACAAAATACAAATCAAGTATTGTATCATCCCTCTTTGTGATTATTGCGGCATCACTTTGGGCTGTAGATGGAATCGTACTTACACCATCGCTTTACAGCTTGCCGGTTACGCTTGTTGTGTTTATCGAAAGTATTGTTGTTGCGCTTTTACTTACTCCATTTTTTAAAAAATATTTTACGCAGATAAAATCTTTGACTCCAAAAGATTGGTTAGCATTTATTGGTGTTGCGTTATTTGGTGGGGCGATAGGTACGATGGCAATTACTCGCGCATTATTTTATGTTGATTTTGTTAATCTTTCTATCGTTGTGCTTATCCAAAAGATGCAGCCGATTTTTGCAATTGCACTCGCTGGAATAATTTTAAAAGAAAAACTGGAAAAAGAATTTTTTATCTGGGCTGGTGTTGCAATTATTAGTGCATACATAATGACGTTTGCCTTTAGCTTTCCGAACCTTGATACTGGAAGTAAAACAACTCTTGCGGCTTTATTTGCTTTATTAGCCGCGGCAAGCTTTGGTTCATCAACAGTGTTAAGTAAGCTTGCGCTGCGCAATGTTAGTTACGAGGTTGGAACTTATTTAAGGTTTTCTCTTACGGCAATTATAATGTTAACAATAGTTTTGTCATCGGGAACAATTGCATCAATAAATCAGGTTACTAATACTCAAATTTTAGTTTTTACTATTATTGCCTTTACAACAGGCGGACCAGCAATCTTTCTTTATTATTACGGTTTAAAAAACATAAGCGCTTCAATAGCAACAATTTGTGAGCTTGCTTTTCCGTTAGTTGCGGTTGTGCTGGAATACTTTGTTCACGGAAATATTTTATCTCCGGTTCAGTGGATTGGTGCCGCATTTTTACTGTTAAGTATTTTAAGAATAAGCGGATTAAAGGTTTGGGATTGGAATAAAGAAAATTGATTTCGATGTAATGAAGAGCTTACAAAAAATTTTAATATCAAGTGTTCAATGAAATAAAACAATAACATTGAGCACTTATAAATCTCGATTAGTAAAAAGGGATTATTCAATCCAGCACAAAACTTGATCTTACGGGCGAGGTACCAACGTTGTAGAAATAATATCTACCAGTTAAAGGATCTTGTGTTCCCCATCCATAATCAGATATTGAATATGCAACAGCATATACAGTATCTCCGAGATTAAAACCCTCTTGCAAAAAATATGTTTTATAATTATGAATAAAAAAGCGGCTACAATTGCCGCTTAAAATTTTTTATGCTTACTATAATTTTATTTAACCGCACTCCACAAATTTTTCTTCTTTATACCGAATGAAACAATCTTTGCATCAACAGGCACTTTAAATCCGCACAGAAAAGATCTTGCTTTTGTTTTGACAGGAAAGTTATCACTAAAGCATAAATTGTGCGCTTTAGAATCCTGTTCTTCACTGCCGTCTTTTGTTAGATAGGTTGAAACAATTCCTTCTCCCTTTAAACCGGAACGATATTCATTACCCTTATCATCTTTTAGTGTAATACTCATTGTATATTCAGCGCCCATTTCAATTTTTTTATCAGAGATATTTTCAATTGTAATATCCGCAACTAAAAATTTATTCCCACTTTTTGTATCAGAGTCTTTAAACTCTATGAGCCGGTGCAGTTTTATTGTAACCTCACTGTTTTTTAGTTCGGATATAACTGCATTTTTCTTTTGGGAAAATCCGGTTGAAACAACTAAGGTAATCAGTAGAAATGTTATTAAGTATGTTTTCATAAAAATCTTTTTTATTGCTTATGTATGTTTAAAAATTATTCATCTAAAATTCAATTTATATAATTAGTTCTGCAAACAATTATAACAATTATCATTCCCAAACTTAGTGCAAATTTATTGATTGAAACAGCCAAATACTAAATACATTTACTTTTTGTGTCTGATGTGTTGGGCAAAACTGTCTAAAATAAAATATAAATATTTCTTCCCTAACTCTATCGACATTCCGTCCCTCTGGAACTATGGATTAATCCAATATTAACTATGCCCCGTAGAGACAAATTGTTGATAACCAAAAACTGACACAAAAAAACAAATCTCGTCAGAACAAAATGTTGGTTGTCAGTTTAGAATGAATATTTTTTTTGTTACTAAAAACCATCATAACTAAATTGCGCGCACTATTTTTTAAAGGCATCGTTGTGGATATTCAAAACAAACTACAGGAACTAAAAGCCGGCTTTCATAAAACTTTTTGGGTGGCTAATGTAATGGAGTTGTTCGAGCGGCTCGCTTATTATGGCCAGCAAATCGTATTTATGATTTACATGCGTAATGATCTTGGTTTTACTGAAGCAGAAGCTGGACAGCTTTCCGGAATTTTTGGCGGATTGATTTATCTTCTTCCGATTCTTGGTGGAACGCTCGCAGACAAATGGGGATTTAGAAAAGCTTTTAATGTTGCCTTTACTATTCTTGGTCTTGGATATTTTTTAATCGGTTCAGTTGGTATGTCATCTTTTTCCGGTGTATATGGAAATTTCAATCAATACTGGCTGTTAATGCTGTTCTTAATTTTTACAGCTTTCGGCGGATCGTTTATCAAACCATCTGTGCTTGGAACAGTTGCAATTACATCAACACCCGAAACAAAATCACTCGGCTTTGCAATTTATTATTGGCTTGTAAATGCCGGCGCAATGATTGGACCAACTATCGCATATTTTGTACGAGATAGTTTCGGCAACCAGTTTGTTTACATAGTTTCATCAATAAGCTGTTTTGCAATGCTTATTGTAAACATACTTTTATATAAAGATGTTAAATCACCTGCTACCGATGTTGTGGAATCTTTTGGAAAGAAAATTGAAAACTTATTTGTAGTGCTTGCAAATTTTAAGTTTATGGTTTTTCTTTTAATCTATTCTTTATACTGGATAATCTTCTGGCAGGAATTTATAATCGTTCCATATTACATCACAGATTACATTAGTGCCTCTGCACCGTATGAAATTATTCAATCATGGTCCGGCGCCGGTGCAATAATTCTTTTACAAATTCCGTTGAACAGGCTAACAAAAAATATCCCAACCTCTAAAGCAATTTTATATGGATTTGCATTTTCAAGTTTGATTTGGGTTATCATCGGAATCCATCCGAGTATTCCAACCATTTCTGCAGGAATCGTTGCCTTTGCAATTGGCGAGATGATACAAGCACCAAGATATTATGAATATATTTCTGATATCGCACCTGCAGGTCAGCAAGGATTATTTCAAGGTTACGCTTTTCTTCCAATTGCAATTGCAAGATTTGTTGGCGATCCGCTTGGCGGCTGGTTGTATCAATCATCAAAAGCTGCTGGTAAACCGGAACTTGTTTGGTATGCTTTAATCGGAATTGGTGTGCTTGCAACAATTTTAATGTGGCTTTACAATAAATTTTTAGCCGTGAAAGAAGTGTAATTTATTTTGTGAAGCTTAGAGTTTTGGTGGCTTAGTGGCAGAAACTTTTTGCCACTAACCTGCCTGCCGGTAGGCGGGATCATAAATACACTAAAAAACACTGATTTTTATATCACATAAAACCCTGAATCCTTTTCTTAAATTGCATATCACACAAACAGAAAAATTAAAACTTATGGCAACAGAACAAATCTTATTATACGCGGTTATTGCTCTTATTATCTATTATGTAGGTAAAAAAGTTTATTTAATTAAATCTATAAAACAATATTCACCAGTTGATGCTTCGACAAAAGTTAAGAAAGAGCGTAACGTTGTTTTTCTTGATGTGCGAACCGACAAAGAAAGAAAACAAAGTTCCATAAAAGGTTCATATCATATTCCCGTGACAAGCATTAAAGACAGGGAACAAGAATT
>JBDTRQ010000176.1:0-3260 GCA_039931535.1 Ignavibacteriota bacterium | reverse complement strand
TGGTTTTCTTTTCTTCAATCTCGTTTGGTCCATATTGGGTTAACCTTTTCTCTGCTTCGGCTTGAGTGAGTCCCTCCGGTGTTGATTCCAATTTTTTTTCAACTTCTGATAAAGGCAGAGTTTTTAAATCGTCCTTTGTATCAGGCTTCGATTCCGGAGTCTTGGACTTGTCGGTATCATGTTTCAAAATAGGTATTCTTCTTTCTTCAAAATAAAAAAAGATGGGTTGCACCATCTTTTACTTGCAACAATCTTTGCCTCTACGACCAATACTGAATCTTTTATAAAAAATGAATCCAACTAAAAACAGAATCAATATTACTATTAAAACTTGCATTGAAACTTCATTCATTATTACGTAGATGGGATTTTTTATCCCATCCACTTATAATTAGTTTACCTTTATTTTTTCCGATTCATCATATTATTATTCATCATTCCTTTTCCATTCATCATATTTTGCATTCGGCCCCACATCTGCGGATAATTATTCATCATGTGGTACATACTGTCGGTTAATGCTGAATCTTTATCGGCAGCAGAAAACATACTGTTCATCATCATATTACGAGTATTATTATTATCCATCATCCAACTAGTCATATTATTCATTGCTCCAGAATTTTCAGCCATATGATTCATAAAATTCTGCATCATTTCCGGATTGTTAATAATTGTTTTTATTACTTCGTCCTGGGTTTCCTTGTTTTTAAGATTCATGTCAACCTTATCTTGTGCACATGAAAAGGATGAAACAGCTAATAATAACAAAACTGCAGGAATTAAAATTTTTACTTTCATTTTTTCTTCTCCTATTTTTTTAGATTTATAAACAAATAACTTATCACTTCTTATTCCCAAAAAAATACTGTTAAGGGGATTGTATTGTGTTACATAAATTGACGTAACATAGTCTTATTTCCTTTCTTTATTTGTTGCGTGATCTTATCTATTTTTTATCGATAAAATTTTAATGTTGTGATTAAAAATTATATTCCAAACTCAAAATCACTTAAAAATATTCCATAGAATGTGAATAGTTTTAATTTAAGAAACCGATTAGCATTATTTATTTGGTTATCAAATAATATTGAATCAGCTAACCGCACCTTCAGTTTGAACCGTTTTAATTCGTCCTTCCATTCATTCCGCCATTCATCATAGTTCCGCTGCCGGAGTTTACTAATAACACTATTAGTATTGCTATCACTATAATTGCTACTATGATAAGCAGCAGTGTATTTTTTGAAATGCGCATATTATTACTTTCCTGTTAAGTCATTATTATTTTTTCTAGTGAAACATTTTCATTTTATTCTTTTTTGCATTGTGAAAGACAATTAACAATTAGCGGTTAATTCTTTTTCTCGAATATACCTTTGAGCGTATTTCCAACACTATCCATAGCATTATTAAACTCTAATATTATATCAAGTAATCCAAAATTGTTCAATCACCCAAAAGGATGAAAAAGGGACTACATCTTTTCGGTGTGTTGTATAGAGGAATTTCAGAAGAAGTAGGAACCGGCTGAAATGCCCGGACAGCCTTCCAAACAATTGATCGGAAAATTGATTTGATAATTGACGTATAGTCAGTCTTTTAAGCTGCCCATTGGATACACAGCTCGGATGGTCATCACGGTCGCTGAGTATCCATGCCTCACCGATAGGTCCATCTTTAGGCAATGGTTTTGTGAGTACATCTGCCAAACGCCGCCCACTTCAGATCCGGTACTGATATATCGGTTTGAATTTCAGTGGATAAAATTTTATTTGATTCATGGTATGACTCTTTATTAATATTTCGTTTTTAGCTACAGAACTCTCTGCTGCATCTGGGTCCGGGGCCACACGGACAGGTCGTTAGACTTCACATAGATAACCATAGTAGCAAGCATTAATAAAATCGCAATCCAGAACTTCCAGTCGTGATGAGCTCGTTTCCAGTATGGAATTTTGTTTCTCGGTTTACTTCCAAATTTCGGGAGACCTGTTTTCATGTTGTCTACCCTTCTATTAATGAATTGTATACGCCGGATCGCGCTGCCTGGTTGCACATAGCTCTATGATATAGAGCTTGTTGAGCCTCCAATATGTTTTCATTTTTGCCTTGCCAAATCTGCAGAGCCGGCTGCTGGATAGCGCGGGCGAACGAAAACGACAAAGCCCATGGCATTCGTGATTTGAATTTGATATTCATTGCATTCAAACGTGCTGAAGCTAATTCACCGGATTGTCCGCCTGATAAGAATGCAATTCCCGGAATGGCAGCGGGAACGGCTCGTAAGAGACATTTCACCGTGGCTTCTGCTACCTCGTCCACAGTTTCTTGCTTGGCACATGTCAATCCGGGCAAAACCATGTTGGGTTTTAAAATCATACCCTCCAGCATTACTCCTTGTATGTAAAGCTGGCTGAAAACTGTTCGCAGTACTTCCTCTGTTACTTCGGAACATCTTTCCAAAGTATGCTCACCGTCCATAAGTACTTCCGGCTCGACAACGGGAACCAGTCCGGCTTCCTGACATAAAGCCGCATAGCAGGCCAGGGTCTGAGCATTTGCCTCAATGCAGCCTTTGCTTGGAATGCCATCTCCAATAGCAATCACCGCACGCCACTTGGCAAAACGAGCACCCATTTGAAAATATTCCTTAAGACGTTCGCGCAACCCGTCAAGTCCTTCTGTTATTTTTTCACCCGGATGACCCGCCAATTCTTTTGCGCCGGTATCAACCTTGATGCCCGGAATGATTCCTGCATCGATGATGGCTTTAATAAATGGAGTACCGTCCTTTTTCTTCTGTCGGATTGTTTCATCATAGAGGATGGCACCGCTAATACAATTGCCAAGACCGGGCGTGGTCACTATTAATTCCCGGTAAGCGCGCCGTGCCTCCTCAGTCTGGGGAATTCCTAATTTGGCAAATCGTTTGTTGCATGTTGGATTGCTTTCATCCATTGCAAGAAGACCTTTATCGCCCGCAACCAACAACTTTGCATTATCTATAATTTGTTGTGAACTCTTCTGCTTACTCAAACTTACTATTGAATCATTCAAATCTCCTCCGGAAATTTCTGTTCGGGTTCGGATTGTTCGGTTTTGTGGTTTCTTCTATCTCGTTGGCGTCCAAGGATGCTTTCAATCATACTTACTAATTTATTAATAGCTCCGTCGAGAGCCTGGTTCAAGGTCGCTGCATTTTCTGTGACTACGATTGGCTGGCGTCCTTCGAGACGAGCTTCAAGCTTACAGCGTTT
>JBDTRQ010000175.1:0-19162 GCA_039931535.1 Ignavibacteriota bacterium | reverse complement strand
TGATGGTTCGCTTGGTTCAAGTACAGCCTGGTTTTTTGATAAGTACAATCAGGACACAACAACTTACGGTTTGCCTATGGATATTATTACTGACGGCAGCATGGAAAAATGGTGCATCGATGCTGATAAAAATCATTTGCAGCTTTCTGTACATGCAATTGGTGATAGAGCAAATTCCTGGATGCTTGATTTATTTGATAAAATTACAAAACAAAATCCAAAATGGGATAGACGATTTAGGCTTGAACACGCACAGCATGTAAGATTCGAAGACATTAAAAGATTTGCTGAGCTTGATGTTATAGCCTCAGTTCAGCCTTATCATTGTATTGATGACGGCGCATGGGCTGAAAAAAGAATCGGACCCGAACGTATAAAATATACATATCCATTTAAATCTTTTCTGGATGCCGGAGTTAAACTATGTTTTGGTACTGATTGGTTCGTTGCGCCTTTAAATCCGTTACTTGGTTTGTACGCCGCTGTTACACGCAGAACACTGGATGATAAAAATCCGGATGGCTGGATTCCCGAACAAAAAATTTCAATCGAAGATGCAATTAAATGTTATACAATTAATTCTGCTTACGCTTCATTTGAAGAAAATATTAAAGGCAGTATAGAAGCTGGCAAACTTGCAGATCTAATTGTTTTGAGTGATGATATTCTTACAATTGATCCGATTAAAATAAAAGATGCTGAAGTTGAGATGACAGTTTTTGATGGAAAAATAATTTATAAAAAATAAGAATACGGCATTTGTCTTATTTGCTTGTTATGTTTTTTTAAATAATTTTTACTAAAACAAATTAAGGAATTTGAAATGAGCATTACTAGATCGTTCTTATTTGCAGTAATAGTTTTTGCATTCACAGGATTTTTGAATCTATCTTCTTCACAAACAATTTACTTCTGTGAAGATGTTGATGATGACGGAGAACCAATAAATGAAAGCTCTCAATTTACCATTCCAAGTAATGGTGGTTATCTAAATGTTTTAGTTCAACTTCCGTATGAAGCAGATTGTGAAACTTTTAATCTTGAAATATTTAGAAATGAGAAATATGAAAATACCCTCTCAGTTTCTACTAAATCAGACTGGTCATTTTTTTGGAAACAGGTTTCATTTTATAAATCTGGTGAATATACAATTGATGTGTATGATTGCAACGATGAATTAATAACAAGCGGAACGGTTAATATTGATCAAGAATAGATTATTTATTCTGAAAGTTTAATCTGCACACGAGAAAATGATAGTACACGGAACTACTGATGACGCGGGTTTTCAACAATCTAATCCGCGTTCTATTTAGATTTACATCTAAGATCTAATTTAATTTATTTATAAGGTTAATCACAACTTTTACAATTACATCTTTTTCTTTTGGATTACTTTCAGCATCAATAAACATAAAGCAACAAGTGCATTATCGGCCATTCTTTTTCTGCCATTCTTACCATACAAGTAATTATTCATTTCAAGAAACCAAAGAAACAACGCAGCAGCAATTCTTTTATTACCATCAACAAAAGAGTGATTTTTAATGGTAAAGTAAAGCAGATGACTTGCTTTTTCTTCTATACTGGGATACAATTCTTTTTTACCAAAGGTTTGATAAAGTGTACCAACAGTTCCTTTAAATGATTGATCTTTTTCTTTCCCAAATAAAGATGAGCCTCCAAATTTTTCTTTTAGTTTTTTTACAACTCTTTTAGCAGAATTATAATCAATCTTAAATTTCTCATCTAAATTAGTTTTACTAATTTTTAATTTTTGATGATCATAATCATCCAACAAATCTAATGCATGGGTGTAATCACTAACTACTTTTAGTATTCCTGTAAACTCATCCTGTTTAAGCTGGTAATTTTCCGCAACGTTAGAAAAAATTTCAAGAGTTTTTTCAAGCTCTTTAATTTTTTCAGTCTGTTCTTTTAATCTTTTTTCATTTAATACATAACCTTTAACTAAATAATCCTTTAAAACACTATTTGCCCAAATTCTAAACTGCGTTCCTCTTTTAGATTTTACTCGATAACCGACTGAGATTATTACATCAAGATTATAACCTTTGGTTTTGTACGATTTTCCATCTGATGCAGTTGTCAAGTATTCCTTGACAACTGATTTTTTTTGAAGTTCACCTTCTTTAAAAATATTATTAATGTGCAAACTGACATTTTGTTTTGAAGTTTGAAAAAGTTGTATCAGCTGAGCCTGTGTCAACCAAATAGTCTCATCATCCAACTTAACATCAAGCTGAGTTTGACCATCGCTGGCTTTGTAAATTATTATTTCGCCTTTTGGAAAATCTTTTGACATAATATTTGCTTTACTTTTTACTTAAAACTATTCAAATCCACAGTTGGAATATTTTTCTATAATAACTTCACGATCCATTTCTAATAATCCGGAAAGAATTATAATTCCATTTGGTCTTATTCTTGATTTAAAACCTTCAGCAAGTTCCAATAAAATATTTTTTTGGATGTTTGCAATGATCAAATCAAAATCTTTTTCTTCAATATCTTTTAATTCACATTTTCTAATCTCAACTTTTTCTGAAACATTATTAAGTTGAGTATTTTCAATTCCATTTTCATAACACCATTCATCAACATCAAAAGCAATAACACTTTCGGCTCCGAGTTTTGCTGCTGCAATTCCAAGTATCGCTGTTCCCGAGCCGGCATCCAAAACCTTCATTCCAGGTTTTATATATTTTTCAACAAACAATAAACATATTTTGGTCGTTTGATGATCTCCGGTACCAAAAGACATTTTAGGATCAAGTGTTAAAACAATTTCATTTTCTTTTGCATCATATTCTTTAAATGTCGGTTTGATAACAATCTTTTCAGAAACATGAACTACTTCCCTGCTTTTTTCCCATTCTTCATTCCAGTTTTTTTCAACAATAAAATTTTCCTGGACAGAAAACTCACGTAACAAATTATTTTCTTTAAGATGATTCAATTCATCTTCAATTGATTGAACGGTGACAGTTTCATCTTGAGCGAAAACTTTTAAGCAGTTTACTTCTTCATTGATGCCATCAATATTTAGTTCCCAAAGAATTGAACTTAGTATTTCAGAGTTAAAAGGTTCAGCGGTAATTATAAATTCTTTGTATAATTTTTTCATTTATATCTTAATTATTATTACTTATGGTTTTATGCAGAACCAAATATTTATCTTTATATCCGAATAACCTGGAATGGATGTCATCTCAACCAAAGGGAGAAATCTGAATATTTTAACAAAGTAGATTTCTCAGTCGAATCCGCCGCGGCGGACTTCGAAATGACTACCAAAAAATTTATTATAGCAGATAAATAATCTGAAAATTACAGTTCTATTTTAGTTCAGCTAATATTTTACAAATCTGATCTTGAAACTCTTTTGCTTTTGAAGATGATCCAACATAATTCTGAATCATAATTGAAAATGCCAATGTGTGGTCTTTCTTTGTAGTCATATAACCTGAAAGTGTACTAACACCTGTAATGGTTCCTGTTTTAGCGTGGACATTATTTTCCGCAGGTGTATTTCGCATCCTGTTTTCAAGCGTTCCATCAACCCCGGCAATTGGAAACGAATTATATAGAATCGTATAAAGCTCAGGTCTTTCTTCATAAAAGTATTTTAATATTGAAGAAAGAAGTTCTGCTGTTACAACGTTGTAATGCGAAACGCCGGAGCCATCAACAATTCTGTAATCATCTGAATTCATCTCAATAAGCTGAATCATTGAATCAATAACATTTATTCCATTTTTTGCGTTAGCAGGTTTGCCATAAAACTTTTCGGCAAGTGCAAGCAAAATCATTTCTGCACTTAAGTTATCGCTTGTCTTGTTCAGATTATTAATTATATCAGAATATTTTCTATTGAATGAGTTTAATAAAATTATTTGTGCAGGATGTTTTTCTATCCCAATATTACCGATCACCTTTATGTTATTTGAATCCAACACCTCTGAAAAAACTGTTAAAAAATATTTGGCAGACTCCAAAACATTAACAAACTCTGAGGTGTATTTAATTGATTTTGGGTACTTCCCTTTTACAATTATTTCATTTTTTTCTTCTAACCAATTTCTGGTGATCTCAAACTTTTCAGTACTATCATTTGTTATTTCATTTTTAACAGAAACATATTTTGTGTTTGGATTTAATGAAACAGTTGGTTGATCTAAATAATCACTTTGCTGAACAACAACTTCAACACAATTGTCATTCAAGTTGAGAGCACTTAAATGAGGTGCATCGCTAGAAGGATCATCATCCCACATCCAACCTTTACCCCAATAAAGTGAATCTTTAAAAGATACATCACCATAAATATTTCCGTTAACAACTGAAATTTTTAATAATTTGATAGCATCAACAAAACCATAAAAATCTTGAGTAACAAAATCAGGATCACAGCCGCCAACAAAGTATAAGTTTCCATTTAATGTATCATTGGAAACGTAACCATCATAATATAAATCCGTTTTAAATTTGTAATCGGGTCCGAGATAAATTAGTCCAGTAGTAGTTGTAATAATTTTCATGTTGGATGCTGGATGAAGAAGCATCTTTTCATTTTTTTTGAAAAGAGTTTTATTAGTTGTCAGATCTTCAACTTGAATTGCAATTAAACATCTATCAAAAAATTTATCTTTTATCACATTATCAATTTTTGTTTTTAGGGATTGTGAAAACGAATTAATAAATAAAATAGCTGTGAAAAGTAGTATTCGTAGTATCATTTAACTTCTTTCTTGATGACTTCGAGACTTTATAGCATTATTCTTTCTGCCACAAAGGCTCAAAGACTCTAAGTTTTAAAGAACCAATCGCTTAATTCCTTGTTTAATTAATGGAACATTAAAATTTATTAAGTAACCCAATCTTTTATTAGTAAGTTTTAAGTGACTTAATATTTGTGCAGTCCAAACCGGGTTAACTTGCTCTATTGCTTTTGTTTCAACTATAACTAAATCTTCTACAAGCAAATCAAGTCTTAAACCTTCATTAAAAGTTATTCCATCATAAACTATCGGAATATCAATTTGTCGCTGTACACTTAACCCAGCTTTTTTTAATTCATGTTCTAAGGCAATCTCATAAACTTTTTCGAGCAATCCAGGACCTAAAGTGCTATGGACTTTAAAAGCTGAATTTACAATAATCTTACCAATTCTTTCTTCTTCATTTGATAACTGAATTATTTCCATTTTTCTTTCTTTGTGTCTTTGAGTCTTTGTGGCAAGATCATTCTTAAAAATATTTTCGTACCCTAAACTCAACATCGATTTCTTCTTCAACAACTTTGCGGGATTTTTCGATTTCGACTTCATCAAGCGAGACAACACTCATAACAACTTTATTAACATACTGTTTTGCCAGTCTTGCAAAGTTTTTCATTTCATCAAAATGATCTTCGCTAACTCTCATAAGTTCCGCATATTGTTTTGAATCAAATGAATTAAAGCTAATAGATACAACATCAATCGTGTCTTTCAGTTCAGGAGTAATATCTTTTTTGTTGATTAAGTTTCCGTGTCCGTTTGTGTTAATTCTTGTATTGCCGCCGTTTGCTTTTACATACCTTGCAACTTCACGAACAACATCCCAGCGGATAGTTGGTTCACCATAACCACAGAAAACTATTTCATCATATTTTTTTGGATCGCCAATTTCTTTAATGTAAACATCTGCGGAAGGTTCTTCCGATTTTTTCATTCCCAGATTGTAACCGCGCAAAAATGGATCTTCTTTCCTTCTGCAAAAGGTACAATCGGCGTTACAGCGATTTGTAATATTAATGTATAAAGAATTATCTAACAGATAAGTAAAACTTGTTTTAGGTACGCTTCCAATTCCAAAAAACCTAAAAGTATTTAGCGAAGTTATTCTTCCAACTTCTTCAATTGATAAGTTGTGAATTTCAGATACTTTTTCGGCAACTATTTTAACATGAGCAGGTACATTGCGTTTTCCGCGATATGGAATTGGTGTCATAAACGGTGAATCAGTTTCAAGCATCAGATGATTTAAATCTATATGCTTTAAAATTTCTCGTAGTCCATCACTCTTTTTGAAAGTAATATTTCCCGTGAAGGAAATAAAATGATTCATCTTCATAAATTCCAAAGCGTCAGCAAGTGAGCCATTAAAGCAGTGAAATTGAGCTTTCAATCCAGTACTGCAATAACTTTGAATTATTTCCAGCATATCTTCGTCAGAATCTCGATTGTGAATTACTACAGGAAGTTCAAGTTCAAGAGCAAGATCAAGTTGAGATTTGAAGGCTTTTATTTGCTGATCCTTTGGAGAGAAATCGTAATAATAATCCAACCCAATTTCACCAATCGCAACAACTTTTGGATGCTTTGCAAGTTTTTCAATTTCAGAAATTAAAGAATCATTCCAATCTTTTGTATCGTGTGGATGAATTCCAACTGTAGCATAAACTTGTTCGTATTTTTCAGATAATGAAATTGCTTCTTTTGCAGTTGCTAAATCAGTTGCGGGAACAATTATGTAATCAACACCATTTTCCTTTGCACGATTTATTACTTCATCAATATCATCATTAAAGTTTTCAAAAAATAAATGTGCATGAGTATCGATAAACATTTTAAATCACTTCGCCAATCAGTAGTGGATGTTCGTGTACATCGTGAGCAACCTGGAATGCGTTTAATTTGTCTGATGCAGAAACAACAGCAATCAGACCAATACCGCAGTTAAAAACTTTGCGCATTTCTTCGTTGGAAATGTTTGCTGTGTGTTGTATCAATTTAAATATTGTAGGCATTTCCCAATTGCCCCAATTGATTTGCAAATTCAAACCTGTGGGAATGATACGCGAAGTGTTTCCAACAATTCCTCCGCCCGTTATATGTGATAAACCTTTTACATTAACAGAATTTTTTAACGTAATTATAAGATGCAAATATGATTTATGAATTTTTAACAACTCATCGCCAACTGTATTTTTAATTTCATCAAGGTAATCAGTTACTTTATATTTTTCTAACAAAACTTTTCTTGCAAGCGAGTAACCATTGGTATGCAAACCAGTTGAAGGAAATCCAATAAGTAAATCTCCTTTTTGGATTTTCTTTCCATCAATAATTTTTGATTTATCTACAACTCCAACAATGGTTCCCGAAACATCATAATCTTTTTCATCATACAAACCGGGCATCTCAGCAGTTTCACCGCCAATTAATGCGCAATCATTTTCTTTACACGCGATTGAAAATCCTTTTATTACATCAGCAGCTTTATCAGGATTTAATTTTCCTGTTGCATAATAATCCAAAAAGAAAAGAGGCTTTGCACCACAAACTGCAATATCGTTTACACAATGGTTAACCAAATCTTGTCCAATCGTATCATGCTTATCCATTTCGATTGCAATTTTAAGTTTGGTTCCAACGCCATCAACACTGGAAACTAATACAGGATTTTTGTAGCCGGAAAAATCGGGTTCGTAAAACGCTCCGAACATTCCAATATCTGCAAGCACGCTTTTATTAAATGTAGATTTTGCGTAGCCTTTTATTTTATCAATAGTCTTTTCACCTGCTTCAATATCAACTCCGGCAGCTTTGTAAGTTTGATCCAATACGTACTCTCTTTTTGTAAAAATTGATTATTATTTCACAAAAAAATTTACCACTAATCCAAGATTATTACAACGGATTATCTCAACACAAAATATGGATTATAGAATTTTTGTTTGATTTTTTATAAGTGTTATTGTTTATTGAAGGTTTCAGGCATTAGCACTGCAACAACTTTACCACGTGCGGTAATTTTACCTTTTGCTGAAACTGTTATTTGAGAAATTACTTTTTTCCCTTTTATCTCAACTACTTTTCCTCTTATCTTAAGTTCAACATCGATCGGAGTTGGTTTTAAATAATCTACTTGTAGAGATGCAGTAACAAATCTTAGAGCGGGTAAAGAATCGAGTTCTCTATTTTCTGCGCGGTAAAAAGCTAATGCTGCTGTTCCGGTTCCGTGACAATCAATCAAAGAAGCTATCAATCCGCCATAAACAAATCCGGGAATTGCGGTGTGATAATCTTTAGGGAGAAACTTTGCAACAGTTTCATCGCCATCCCAAAAACTTTTTATTTGAAGACCGTGTTCATTCAGTCTTCCGCAGCCGTAACAATTTGCTACATCATCGGGATAGAAATCCTGCACTGCTTTTGATTTAGTTATGTTCATTTTTTATAAAATAATAATTTCCAAATCGTAATCTAACATCCACCAACAACACGTTTTTGTGTTTTCTTTACTGGTCCCTTGGGTTTATTATTTTCAATCAAAATTGGAATTTGAACTTTAGCTTTTATTCTGAATCTGTTCTTATAAGTTTCATCGAGTGTTTTTGGATTTTCAATCGGTTTAAAATTTACTATTTGGTCCATAAACGATTTTAATCCGCCTTCCAAAATTTTAATTCGATTATAACCAAGTTCCGTTGCCATTATTGCAATTTTTCTTTCGGTCAATTCATCATCAGCAATAAAAACATTTACGTTATGTTTTAGTAATAAAACTTTATTTGGTTCTTTTTCAAAAAGATTATCCGTAGTAAACAAAGTTGATTTTGGCAGACTCATTTTTAGATATTCTTTTTCAGGTCTAAAATCTATTACTTGCAATTTATTATCTTGCTCATCCATTAAACGATAAGCAAACTCATCAACTGTAATCACATCAAGTTTATAATTAAGCACAAAATCTTTATTTGCTACAAGATCCTGCAGCGATGCTTTTCTTTCTGGAAAAATAAAAGCAGAAAATGCCATCAATATTCCTATTGATGCAATACCAATATAATAAGGTGTAAATCTTATGGAAGATTTTTTAATATCATTAACTTTATTTTCCACAATTGATGCGCCCCAAAATGCTGTTAATGCAAACACAACCATTATAAATGCAAAAATATTTTGTGACATTCCGAGTGTTTCAAAAAATCTTGGATTGCCATAATTTGTTGCTTTGTATAAAGGTTCAAAAATTGGGTAGCCTTCTGCAAAAACAAGTACACCAAAAATAGCGCCCACAATAAATATCATAGCATCTATCTTGCCTATAGCTGCGGCGCAAACGCTTGTACCGGGACAAAATCCACCAATAACAAAACCTAAACCCATTATCAATCCGCCAATAACCGCAGACCATAAAAATGTTGGATTTATATAAACAAGACTAATATCAATCAAGCCGTAATGTTCAAGCCCCATAATACCAATCATAGCTACAATGCCAGCGGTAAAGAAAACGCGCAGCACTGTAAAATCATAACCGTAAAATAATCCAACTAATTTTTTTGAAGTTGAAAATCCAGCTTGTTCTAAAATCGCACCAAAAAAAACACCGATAATTAATGCGACGATAAAATTTAAGTTAGTGCTAATTACATCAGGAACTAAAGGTCCCATTTTAAAATCTCCTTATTAAATCCAAAATTTTCTAAAAAAATATGCAAAGACATAAGCGCCGGCAAAGATTGCAAACATTGTAATAATTCCGCCGGTTGACATAACCGCCATTCCGCTTAAAGCAGCGCCGCTTGTACATCCTCTGCCAAGCTGAGAGCCAACGCCCCAAAGCAATCCACCAATTAGTGCGCCTGCAATTCTGATATTTGTAGTTGTACGCGGACCTTTTTCAAGTTTTAGATCTAATCTGTTGGAAATCAATCCTGATAAAAAAGCGCCAATCAAAACGCCTGTAACTTCAAAAACAAGCCAGCTCATTAACGGACTGCCACCAGGATGTTCGTTACCATATTCTTTATAAAATTTTGTTGATGCTGTGTGAGAAGGTGCAATAGTTTCCACAACCGTAACAGCGTAACTCTTAATTGCGCCGCTTGCTCCAAGTCCCCTGCCTGTTATATAAATTGTTGCAATCAAAAGTAAGCCGAGTAAAACGCCGGCTAAATACGGATTCATATATTTTGTTTCTTCCATAAAATCCTCTAATCTAATTTTTGTGTTAATAATTTAGATTCATCAATTTTTTCTGTTTGTGAATGTTCAACTTCTAATTCTTCATATCCGGTTAACATGGCTTTTAAATTAGTCGTAACTTTTTCGCCGGTTGTTATTAGATATAAATGAGTGATTATAAATGCTACTAACAAAAACGCTGCAATAGTATGAATGATAGCAATGTATTCTAATGATTGAATATTTAAAGATTCAATTCCATGTCTTTGTGGATAACGATATAACATATAAAGTAAACCGGATGTTACGATAACTGGAATAACTAAAATCTTTAATCCAAAGTAGGTAAGTTTTTGCAATGGATTTAGTTTTGTTAAAACAGTTTTCTTTGTTGGATGAGGAGAATCTTTAAAGATTCCAAAAATATAATAGTTAAGCTGTGCTCTAATATTTTTTAATGAAGGCACATACTGTCGCCATTCACCTGTTGAAAAATGCCAGAAGATTGCAAATACAATTAATACAATTAACATATATGCAGCGATGTTGTGATATGTTACCGCTTCTTTAAATCCAAAAAAAGTGTATGACCCATGAATTTCAAATCCGCTAAACGCGAGAAAGAAAATCAATATAGCCTGCATCCAATGCCAGAATCTTTCGAAAGATTTATACACATAAAATTTTTTCTTTCTCATTTTTTAACTCTATTTTTCGATTTTGAAGCAACAAAAATTCTTATAGCTCCATGAGCAATCACACCCAATAAAATCAATATCAACATCCATACACCGCCTACCTCAACTATCTTAGAATAATTTCTACCGGGCATATAAAAATCGTTTAATCCTGCAAGCCTGCTGTTTTCTCTTGTATGGCAGCTACTACACTGAAGTGTGTTTCCTTTTGTTGCAACCATGTGATTAACAGGCCAAAACATTTCAGTTTCCATAAAAGATACTTTTCCACTGAAAGGTAAACCGACATCTCTCATTCCTGCAGTTGCTGCAGTTTGCCAATCAAAATCTTTCCAGAAAGCTCCTTCGCCCTTTTTATCTGAAAATAGTTTGGGCTGGATAAGAATTCTGTTTATAGGATCAAACGGTTGATTAGCTACGTGAATTTTTACAGGATAAATTTTTGATTCATCATCCGCATAAGAGCCGTGCAGTTGATTTAACACAAGTGGTTTTGTTGTATCTTCAATTATATCGCCTTCAAGATAGTGTGATGCTGTGCCGTTAAACCAAATGTAATCCGGAACAACATTTCTTTCCCATTTAAAACTTCCTTTAATTGACAGATAAGTATGATTCCCTAAACTATCGTCCTCCTCATAAGGCTCGCCATTTTTTAATTTACCTGCGGTTGACCAATCCCAATACATTTTTGTTGAATTTGCTTTTGCATAGGTTGGGATATGACAAGTTTGGCAAGCTACTTTTATTGAATGTTCATTTAAAATATTTTCTTCGTGTGGAGTAGAAGTATGGCATTGCTCGCATGTATTACGATTATGATTCATTGATGAAAGCGAATAAACTTTGCCGGCAATATTATGTAGTTCAGTTGTGTGGCAATCAACGCACTGTAAATTCATTCCATCAGAAGCCATGTGAACATCAACATCTTCGGTTGGTTCAAACATTGCCATATCAAGATCGCCATGTTTTACATTGTTTCCGCCGCCTCCAAAGAAATGGCACACACCACAGTTTGTTCTTTTTGGTTCGCCAACATTTTGAGCAATTTTATTCAAATCCAAAGTAGCGCTGGGTAAGCCGCCTTTTTCATTTGCTTTTACATAAGTCTCAGTATTGTCATGGCAGACTAAACAATCGATATTGGTTGAATCGGTATAAACTTTTCCATTTATTGTCATACCATATCCAATGTGGCATTTAGCGCAGCTTTCTTCATTACCTTTTGTACCAATACAAAAATTATTTATTGCGTTTCTTTTGCCAAGGTAGATAACCCCGCGTCCTTTCACATATTCTTCACGTTCCCAATTCCAATGATTGGCATTCATAACCTGATTTGCGGTCATGTTATGGCAGGTTTCGCAAGTTTTTGTTACTTGCTGCGGAGATTCAAATTTCTGCTGCAGAACTGAAAATTTGCTGTGATCTACACGCGGTTTTTCTTTTTTGGAATATTTTTCTTTCAACTTCATTAAAGTTGTCGGTTCAGAGTCTTTTTGGGAGAGACTTCCAACAGCTAATACTATCAGCAAACCGAGAAAAGCAAGAATAAGGACAATTTTTTTCATTTTATATGTTCGTTTGAATTATTTTTTAATTGTTTTAGAGTATAAACTATTTTTGATTTACCCATTTCCTAAATACATCATTAAGAATTTCTAAGGCTGAAGTGATTTTTTTAAGTTCAGAACTATCTACACTCTCTAATATTTTTACGTGTAAATCATGATAGTTCTGCTGCAGATTAGTTATTAGCGGCTGAGCTTTTGATGTAAGATTAACAAGAATAATTCTTTTATCACTTGCGTCTTGAACCCGAGTAATAAGCTTCTTCTGCTCTAAAGTAGTTAGAATATGGGTTATTCTGCCGGGTGTTAATTTTAGTAATTCTCTTAATTCTTTTATCGTATATTTTGGCGAGAAGGAAAATAACTTAAGTAGTCTTACCTCGGTCGGAGAAAGGTTAAAACTTGCAGCAAAATATTCTTCTTTAATTGTGCAATTGCGGGTCAATTCGCAAATCAGTTCGGCTATTGGTTCCATTAACTCAGGTTTCTTAAATACTCTTTATTATTTTATACCCTAAACTAAATGGAATACTTTGAATATCCAAAATATTTTTGTTTAGCAACTAATATTTATGAAGGTTTGAAACAAAAATCTAAGATTAACATCAAATTATGGAAGCTAATAAAATAACACTTGCTATATTTTTTTTATAGATTAATTTTAATCCGACAGTTTAAACAAATGAATCTGCTGATTATTCAGCATATTTTTTCATTTTTTGATATATTTGATAATTGAAAAATAATTTAGATGTAATAAGCTTTAGTATATGTTATACGAAGATCTAAACGATAGAGAAAAAACGATTCTGCGTTCGATTGTGCATCAGTTTATTTTAACTGCTTCGCCAGTTGGATCGCGAAACATTACCAAAAAATTTAATGTTGGAGTTTCCCCTGCAACAGTCAGAAATATTATGTCTGATTTGGAAGATTCGGGATTTATAAATCATCCGCATACTTCTGCAGGAAGAATTCCAACCGATAAAGGATACAGATATTACGTTGATTCATTAATGGAGTTACAGAAGTTAAAAAGTTCTGATAAAGGAATTATCGATAAAAGTTTGGATAAAAGTTTATTAGAAACAGATGATATATTAAAAATTGCATCTCAGCTGCTAAGTAGAATTACAAAACAAATTGCATGTGTTACTTATCCAACTTTGGATAATGGAATTTTAGAAAAGATACAATTAGTTGAATTATCATCTACACGATTACTTGTGGTCGTCAGCATCAAATTCGGTTTAGTAAGAACCATAACATTGGAATTTGAAAGTGAAGTTGATAATTCTAAACTGCAAAAAATTGAATCACTTTTAAATGAAAGATTGAACGGATTAACATTTCAAGAAATTAGAAACACATTTAAAGAAAGATTTGTTGATATTTCCGAAACTGAAAAACCAATTATAAGATTGTTTATTGATTCGGTTGACAAGATTTTTACGGATCAAAAAAAGGGTGATAAGATTGTAATTACAGGTGCAACAAATGTTATTCAGCAGCCCGAGTTTGAAGATCCGGGAAAGTTTCAGAGTGTTATAGAACTGATTGAAGATAAAGATATAATTATCCACATTATGGATAAGAAAAAAGCTGATAACAACAGTGACGTTTTAATTTCAATCGGTAGTGAAATTGAAGATGAAAAACTTAACGAATATAGTTTGATAACAAAAGAATATACTTTTGGTGAAACATCCGGAACCGTTGGAATTATTGGTCCAAAACGTATGGAGTACGCGAAAGTTGTAGCGATAGTATCATATCTCGGTGATATGCTATCAGAAGTTTTAAAAGGAAATAAAAAAGGAGAATCATATTAATGTTTAAAGAAAAAGGTAAAGATAAAATGAATAATAAAACTAAAAGCGAAATGGATGAAAATTTAAATCCGGAAATCGAACCTGTTGAAGAAAATCAGGATGAAAAAGAAATAACAATTAATCCAGATGCAGAAGAAAAAATAAAATCACTTGAGGCTGAAGTAAATAAATACAAAGAATTAATGTTAAGAAAAGCTGCTGAGTTTGAAAATTATAAACGCCGCACTGAAAATGATCAATTAAATCTTTTAAAGTATGCAGCGGAATCATTAATTATAAAACTTCTTCCAACAATTGATGACTTAGACAGATCACTTTTGCATTTTAATGAAGAAACTGATGTGCAAAAGATTAAAGAAGGTGTACAGCTTATCTATAATAAATTTCTAAAAACACTTGATGAGCAAGGTGTTAAGAAGATTGATTCAATCGGACAGCCGTTTAGTGTTGATTTTCATGAAGCGCTTATGACAAGAGCTGATGATTCAGTTCCGCCGCACACTGTCATTGACGAATTAGAAACCGGTTATATGTATAAAGACCGTGTAATCAGACACGCAAAAGTTATCGTAAGCGAAGAGTAGTATTCAAATCATACAGAAAGTAAAAGAAATTAATGACTAAAAGAGATTATTACGAAATTCTCGGTGTTCAAAAAAATGCGACTAAAGATGATTTGAAAAAAGCTTATCGTAAACTTGCTATGCAGTATCATCCGGACAGAAATCCAGGTGATAAAGAATCCGAAGAAAAATTTAAAGAAGCTGCAGAAGCCTACGAGATTTTAAACAACGATGATAAGCGTGCAAAGTACGATAGATTTGGACACGATGGTGTTAGAGGAAGCGGTTATGGTTCGCAGGGATTTTCGGATATCAATGATATTTTTTCACACTTCTCAGATATTTTTGGCGCCGGCGGTGGTTCATCAATTTTTGATGATTTTTTTGGCGGCGGGCAGCAGCGTGGAAGACAACGCGGACGCGGAACTCCCGGCTCCGATTTAAAAGTTATTTTAAAACTTACTTTAGAAGAAATTGCTGAAGGTGTATCAAAAAAAATTAAAGTAAAAAAACAAATTAAGTGTGATAAATGCAGCGGCAGCGGCGCCGAAGCAAATACATCCAAAAAGAAATGTCCAATCTGTAATGGAACTGGAGAAATCAGATCTGTTTCAAGATCGGTGTTTGGACAATTTGTTAACATAACTGCGTGTGCAAATTGCAATGGCGAAGGTGAAGTAATTGATACTCCCTGCAAAAAATGTATGGGTGATGGAAGAGTTAATGACGATGTAACTGTTAAAATTGATGTTCCCGCCGGAGTCCATGAAGGAAGTTATATGACGATGCGTGGCGAAGGAAATGCGGGTAAACGCGGCGGTCAGCCTGGTGATATTATTGTTGTATTTAAAGAAGAAGAACACGAATACTTTGTTAGAGAAGAAGATGATATTGTTTACGATCTTACAATTACTTTTCCCGAAGCTGTAATGGGAACCGAAGTTGATGTGCCAACATTAGGGGGAAAGGCAAGATTAAAAATGATTCGGGTACGCAATCAGGTAAACTTTTAAAGATGCGCGATAAAGGGATCAAACATTTAAATCATTCTGGTCGTGGTGATCAGATTGTAAGAATTCTTGTTAATATTCCTCAAAGGTTAAGTAACAAGGAAAAAGAACTATTAAAAGAATTGGCAGATCAACCAAATTTCAGAACCAGCGACAAAGAAAATGACAAAGGTTTTTTTAAGAGATTTGGTTTATAATTACGCAGTAATTGTTAACTTATTAGTAAAATAAATCAAAGATATAACTCGGGGTAAAATGCTCGAGCGAATTTCAAAAAAATCAGGATTGACCAAAACAGAACTAAAAATTGTTCTCTTTATAGTTCTAGTATTTTTTGTTGGTGTAATTTACAAAGTATTTTTTGAGAAGAATGAAGTAATTCCCTATCAAGTGCTGGATTATAGTGAAGAAGATGAAAAATTCTATAATTCTGGTAATGATACTGTTTTTAATATTTCTCACAAAAGTGATCATAAAGAGGTTGATTATAAGCAGGAAGTTTTAGATTTTAACAGTCAAGGTTTTGATAATATTCAGAAAAAAACTTTACCCGTAGAAAAGAGTGTAAATCTTAACTCTGCTAAGCTTGAAGAATTGGTTAATCTACCTGGTATAGGGCAAAAAACGGCTCAAAAAATTATTGTATATCGTTTAAAGCATAAACGATTTAGAAACATTAATGAACTGCTAGATGTAAAAGGCATTGGCGAAAGCAAATTATCTAAACTTAAAAAGTACATTTATATCGATTAATTTTTAACTATATATTTTTTCCGGAGGAAAAATGTTTTCCACAAACTCGAAGAATGATGACCCTTGGTACTTGCATGCTGGCTTATATTTAATTGTTGCCATACTTACTTTTCTTTTAATTAAAGTTGCAGTTATAGACCCTTCCGCTGAAGTGAAAGCTGAAAATTATTTTAAAACAGAATCAAGATTAAGAATGACTAATCTAAAAGAAGCTGAAATTCTTTTTGAGAAAAAAAATGGAGCTTTTACCGGCGACCTTGATAAGTTAATTAACTTTGTAAAGAATGATAAATTTGTTGATAGCGTTGTCAATGCTTTTGATTCACTTACGATGAAACCTGCTAATCCGTTTATTAAATTATCAGATGGTATGTTTACACCAGATAGTCTATTCTTTTCACCAAAAACACATGAACAATTTGTAGTGAAAATAGATAGCTCTGAAGCTATTGATTCCGTTGTTACTCCTGCAGGAAAATTGCTACGAGTTGAAAAGAAAAATGTTATCGGAAAGAAATATTATATCGAAGATCCAAATGGTTATGGAACCATCGGAAGTATTGATAATGATGCTTTGAAAAACACAGCATCCTGGGAGTAATCTAAAAATAATGGCTGGATTTGAAAATCACATTGGGTTTAACATATCCAGTTCTAAACTGCAAGTTGTTGAAGTAAATTATTCAGGCGACCAATTCAAATTGGTTAATGTAGATGAAACCTACTTTAATGATCAAATAGATTTTGAAAATGATAGAGATACAAAAATAAGCGCCCTTCTTCAGGGCGCTTTTAATGAACTGCTGATTAAAAAAAAATTTAACAGCACATCTGCATCCTTTACACTTCCCTTTGAACTTTTTCACACAATGCAAATGCCTTACGATACAACGCTTTTGTATCAAGATTTACTTGATGAGTTTAAGTGGGAGTTATCCGTAATCTATCCATACATTTCAACAAAAAATTTGGTTCTTCAGTATTATGAAATTGATAAAGGACCATTTAATGAAACAAGTTCTGCACTTGTATTTGCAATCCAGAGAAGATTTTTACACATGCTGGATTCATTCTGCAAAAAAAATAATCTTAAACTAAAGTTTATTGATAATATTCACATCGCAGCGGAAAGATCTTTATCTGTAAGCAATGCGATTGTTTATAAAGGGTTAACACTAAGTGTTTACTTCGATAGTAAATTTCTTTCGTTGTTTTATGCATTTAATGGTAAGCCGTTATTCTTCAAAGTAATTCCTTTAAACGACGCTGGTGAAATAACGGATCATCTTGTAAAAGAAACATCAAAAACATCACTTCTAAATGTACAGCGCGCACAGATTGAAGCTGCATTTATTTCGGGAGATGAAATTACAGGTGCAGTTATTCAAACATTAAAAAAAGTATTGGGTTTAGATTTTATCTTGTTTAATCCATTTGATAAGATTAGACCAGTGTCTGATCTTTATGAAAGCAAACTTTACCTGGAAAAATTTAACTCCTTTTCTTCCGCAGCAGGAATTGCTTTTAGATTACCTTAGAGTTTTATTTATGCGAATGAGAATTATATCCGGCATCTTCAAAGGAAGATTGATAAATGTTCCTCAATCAAAAGAGATACGCCCCACAACAGATAGAGTTCGCGAAACACTATTTAATATTCTAAATAACAGAATAGATTTTGATGGAATTGAAGTGCTTGATTTTTATTCAGGATCAGGTTCACTTGGATTGGAGTGCATCAGTCGTGGTGCATTGCACGTAACATTTATTGAGAGAAATTTTCAGATATATAAAAATCTGTTGGAAAATATAAAGTCGCTTGGTATTGAATCGAGTTGTAAAGTTATAAAATCAGAAGCATTAAATTACTCAAAGCGATCTTCTGAAAAGCATTATGATTTAATTCTTGCTGATCCTCCTTTTTTTAAAGATGATATTTACGATGTTGTAAAAAATCTTGTTTCAAATAATTATTTAAAAGAAGATGGAATGATTGTTATTGAACGATCAATCCAAACCAAAGATAAAGATATCGCAAATTTGAAAGTTGAACCATTTAAAATAATTGGCGATGCTTGTTTATATGAAATTCGTAAATAATTTTTATTTATGATTATTATTTCTACTTTTCAACACATCAAAAAAGAGATTTAAATGAAAAAAGTAATTTATCCCGGAACATTTGATCCAGTAACATTTGGCCACATTGATATTGTAAAAAGAGCAGTTGATTTGTTTGATGAAGTAGTAATAACAGTGGCAAAGAACCCTACCAAAAAACCATTATTTAGTACCGAAGAAAGAGTTGAAATGCTGCGTGAATCGTTAATTGAGTTTAAGTCAAAAGTGGTTATAGATTCATTTGATGGATTGTTAGTTGAGCATGCAAAACAAGTTGGTGCGCAAGCAATAGTAAGAGGTTTAAGACAGATAAGTGATTTTGAATTTGAATTTCAAATGGCTTTGATGAATAGAAAACTCTCCGGTGATATTACTACGATTTTTTTAATGCCGCACGAACGTTATACTTATCTTAACTCAACTGTGATAAGAAATCTTGCTTCTCTTCATGCAGATGTAAGCAGTTTTGTTCCACTAAATGTTCATGAGGCTTTGAAGAAAAAATTTGAATGAAGGTATTTTATTTTAAAAGCAGCATTTTTTTTGTTTGGGTAAAACTTTGTCCTGAGCCTGTGAAAGGATTGCCAGCTTTTAATTGGTAAAAATATATTCCGCTCGCTAGATCGGAACC
>JBDTRQ010000174.1:0-7740 GCA_039931535.1 Ignavibacteriota bacterium | reverse complement strand
GGTCTTATTTTAGATATTGTAAAGAATATAATTCTTTTTGATAAATCTATTCTAAAATAAGTTTCAATCCAGATGTTGCTATCCCGATATGTAACAAAAGCTTTCCAAGCAGGATATCCTGCTAGTACAAATTGATACTCTTCAGTAGTGAATTCAAATAGGTTTAATTTTTCAATATGATCAAATGGTAAATGTTGAGATAGATTCATAAAAAATTGCTATTCAATTCGTAGAGAAGTTGGAGAATTTATATATTCAATTTATTCTATATATACTAAAGAGTAAAATAAAATGATAAATATTAAATAAATCGATTCTTAGTCGAATTTGTTTTATTTGCCTAAGGAATGATTCAAGTCGTTACGACAGAAATAATATTAAGACTGTTAAATATTTTAGGCAAAAACCCATTCCTGATCTTCCCCTCTTATCTAATACTCACCAATCAAAGATGAAGCAGGAATTTTTAATTTATCGTGTAAAGTGCGGATCATTGAAATACTAAGTTTTCTTTTTCTGTTTAAAATTTCAGAAGCTCTGCTTTTAGAACCCAGTATGTTTGCAAGTGCAGTAGTATCAAGATTTAATTGCTCCAATCTGAATATAATTGCTTCAACCGGGTCGGGCAAATCAATAGGATAATTTTTCTCTTCATAACTTTTTACAAGAATTGTAAGTATATCAAGTTCATTATACTCATCAGAATCTGTTTTAAGATCAATTTGCATCAGCTCATAAATTCTTTTAAGAGCAGCATTGTAATCTTTTTTTGTTCTAATTGGTTTTAACATAACTTATTTCCTTTGCATTTACTTTGTCATATTCTTTGTGCGAACCTATCCACACAATAAAGATGATACCTATTTTATATTCAACATCAACAATTAGACGGTACGAATTACCCTTAATATTAAAGACAACTCTTTTGTTTGTTATGATTGAAGCACTACGATACTGCTTTTTTAATTCATTGGGTGAACTCCATACAGCAATACGCACTTCATCAAACCAGGATTTTAATGGTTGTTCGGCTTCTGGAAAATTTTTCCAAAATCCGATAAGTGTTGTTCTAGAAATTATTCTCATAACATTTCATATCTAATATAGCAAAAGTTCCCAATATGGGAAAGGTAAAAGTTGTTATTTTAATCCGCGTTAAATCCAAGATGGAGTTGCAAGATTTGCTTTGTAAACCTTTTGGTTCTAAACTTCCGCCAATCCGTTGAGTTGGCAGTAAGTAAAATTATTGGTTCGATTTCAAGGTAGATTTGCTATACTTACCTTGTATTCGATTCATATCATTTTATTCATTTATCAGTTTGGTTCTAAAATTCTGCCAATGTATTTTATTGGCAGTAAAATAGAACAATATAAATAATGGAAGAAATAACAAAATATATTGCAAAAAATGGTGGCTTTGCCTCTATGCAGGAACTTAAGAAAGCTGATTTTCATACACGAGATATCGCAAACCTGATTAAAGAAAATGTAATTGATAAAATTAAACCGGGTGTTTATCGTCTTTCAGATTACAGTTTTTTTAAGGCAATAAATGTCAGTCTGATTACGGTTTGTAGAGCAGAGCCTCAGTCTGTTATTTGTCTTCTTTCAGCTCTTGATTATTATGAAATGACAGATTTTAATCCATCTGAAGTTTTTTACGCGATTCCACATTCACTAAAAAAGAAAGCTATTATTTATCCCCCGGTTAGAACTTTTTATTTCAGAGAGAGATTTTATAATCCAGGAATTGAGATTATTAAAACGAAATATGGCGAACTAAGAATTTATAATAAAGAAAAAACTGTATGTGATATGTTCAGATATAGAAATAAGCTTGGTGAAGAATTCGCAATGCAAGCACTTAAGAACTATCTTGGTCAAAAAAAGAAAAGCATTGCTACACTTATTAAATACGCTGAGATATGTCAGGTTAAAATAGTAATGATGCCAATTCTTAAAAGTCTTACAGCTTAATGAAGAAGGATACTAAAAATATTTCTGTATCAGTCAGAAATAGATTGCTGAATATTTCTAATGAAAGCAATAGAGATTATAATGCAATTTTACGACATTATTTTCAGGAGAGATTTCTTTACAGGATTTCTATTTCGCAGTACAGAACAAGCCTTGTGTTGAAAGGTGCATTTTTATTGATGACAAAAAGCATCTCGAAATTTCGTCAAACTAAAGACATTGATTTTTTGGGTATTTCAATTCCTAGCGCAGTTGATAAAGTTACGAACATAATAAAAGAAATTGCATCAATCAGATATAATGATG
Organism: Ignavibacteriota bacterium; assembly: GCA_039931535.1. Lineage (GTDB taxonomy): Bacteria > Bacteroidota > Ignavibacteria > Ignavibacteriales > Ignavibacteriaceae > IGN3. The sequence continues at coordinate 5,457 of JBDTRQ010000174.1, read as the reverse complement.
GAGTTGAGTTTGAAATAGAAAATATCAAAGGAACAAAAATTAAGGAAGATGCCGACTTTGAGGGAGTTAGATTTAAAATACCTTACAGAATGGATACGATAAAGGGTAACTTTTCTATTGATATTGGTTTTGGAGATATAATAACTAATGGACCTTTTGAGATTGAGTTTCCTGTTTTATTAGATTTCCCTGTCCCTAAAATATTGGTTTATTCTCTGGAATCTGCAGTAGCAGAAAAAATTGAAGCAATTGTGAACCTTAATTTTGTTACGAGTAGAATGAAAGATTTTTATGATCTGATTTTTATTGCAGAGACTAAGTCTTTTGATAGATTGACACTCAAAAAAGCAATTATAGATACATTCAAAAATAGGGGGACAAATCTGGAGGATAAGGCTACAGTTTTTTCTGATAATTTTAAGAATGATCCGCAGAAGCAAAGGCAATGGTTGTCTTTTATCCAGTTAAATAAACTTGAATACAAATTTAATTTTTCTGAAACAGTCAATAAAATTCAATCCTTCATAGACCCAGTTTTTGATTCCAAAATAAAGAATAATTGGAATCCAGAAAAATGGGAATGGGAATAATTATTATTTAAAGATTGTTGATGCTATATAATGCATCTTTGTATGATCGTCTTTAATTTTACGCCTCAATAATTTTTGCCCACGTAGCTCAGGGGATAGAGCGACGGTTTCCTAAACCGCAGGTCGCAGGTTCGATTCCTGCCGTGGGTACTATATTTTCTTCCCCATACAAATTGTATTAATCTCTATCGTAATAAATAAGCAGAAGTTTCCTAAACTTTTGGTCGGAGGTTCTGCCATAGGCATCCCTTCGGGAGATTCCTGCCGTGGGTACTACTTCTTTAATAAATCGGCTATTGAATCAAAATAATAAGTCGGTTTAATTTCTGAATTTCCGTTTTCAAAAAGTCTAATTCCTGTTGAAACTAATGCAGTATCAATCCCTAATTTATCTCCCATTAAAATATCAGTCTCAAGTCTATCGCCAAGCAGCAAAGCATTAGAAAGATTTCCATTTAATTTTAATTTTATTTCATCCATCATAAAATCTGATGGTTTGCCAAAATGTAATTCTAATTTTTTATGCGTTCTTTTTTCCAATGCTGATATAGTTGAGCCTGCATCAAGAACTTCGCCGCCATCAACCGGACAAGTATCATCAATATTAGCCGCAAAAAATCTTGCACCGTTTTCTAATGCTTTTGCAGCCACTTCAAGCTTTTCATAATTTAATGTTCTATCAAGAGTAACAATAATTATTTCAATTTCATTTGGATTTACAGAATATTTTAATCCTGCAGCAGTTAATTCATCTATAAAAATTTGTTCACCAATTGCGTAAAATTTTTTGTTGGGATAATTTTTTAGTAAATAATTTTTTAACACCATTGTTGAATTTATAATCTCATCTTCTTCAATATTCAACCCAAAACTTTTTAAGAAAAGATAATAATCATTAACTGTTCCGGTTGTTTTGTTTGATATAAAAAGTATTTGTTTCCCAAGTTCTTTAAGATGATTTATAGTTTTATCAGCATTCGGAATTATATTTTCACCGCGATAAACAGTGCCGTCTAAATCAAATATAAATGTGTTGTATTTATTTACCATAACTCAGTTTACTTTAAAAACATCAAATGATTTTGAGGGGATTATTATTGGCTGATTCGGTTCATAAGTATTTCTGTGGTACTTATCAAACCCAGCATTTATGCTGTATAATTCACTCAATGGAAAATCAAATTTTATCAACAACTCTTCATCACCAGAATTAAATATGCAAATTGTTTTTTTGTCATTAAGCACGCTCTCAAATGCAAATGCTCCTTTATCATTATCAGAATAAATAAATTTTATTGTGCCAAGTTTTAATTCTTCATTCTGATTTTTTATTGCAATTATATCTTTATAAAATTTTAATAGATCTGTGTTTTGCTCAACGCTGTATGAACCAAATCCTGTTTTAAATCCAGAAGTGCTATCAATTATTTCGTTATCATATTTTAGATCACCCCAAATCATCGGTTTGCGGTCGTGTGGATCATCAGCGCCCCACATTCCAACTTCATCGCCGTTATAAATCATTGGCGCTCCGCGATACAATATTTGAAACGCAGCAATTAATTTTTGCTTCTCATAAATCTCTTTAGTTGGTTTTCCAGGATTGTAATTCGGATTATCTTCATTTGCATCGTGTTCATATTTACGATCAGGATTTTGAATTAGTGATGAAAGCCTTTCTGTATCGTGACTGGATAAAAGATTTTGAAGTACAAATAAATTTTCCGCATTATAAGTTTTATCAATCTCTTTAAGTTTTTTGATAAACTCATCACCAGAGATTTTATTTTTATCGGCAATAAAAAAATCATTTACTGCAAATGCAAAATTGTAATTCATTAATGCATCAAACGGTCCTTTTGCAGAAACAAAATCCGGAGAAAATTCCCACAACTCTCCGACAATTATTGATTGATTATTAATTGATTTAACAAGTTCACTCCATTGTTTCCAAAATCCAATTGGTACTTCTCTCGCAACATCCAAACGCCAGCCGTCAATTCCATCATTTGGGTTACCGTCGCCATTTGGGTCCATCCATTTTTTTGTTGAATTGAAAATATATTCTTTCGGTCCATCAGTTAAATCATCTTTTGTACGATTGAGTTCCGGCAGCGATTTGTGCCCCCACCAGCCTTTATAATCAAATTCATTTTGATAAGTAGCTGGATCATCGAATGAATTAACCATAAACCAATCTTTGTATTTAGATTCTTCCTGATTCTTTACCAAATCTTGAAACGCCCAAAACTGAACACCGGTATGATTAAAAACTCCATCAATAATAATTTTCATTCCGCGCTTATGAACTTCATCAATCAACTTTAAAAATAATTTATCCGCTTCAGTCCATTTCCAGGTATCAGGCTTATCCGAAATTTCCAAACTCATTAATTTTCTATCACCAACTGGATCAGGTCCAAAGTTTACATCGATATGATGATAAGTTGAACCATCATACTTGTGCATAGAAACCGCATCAAACATTGGATTAAGATAAATTGCACCGATGCCCAAGTCCTTAATGTAATCAAGCTTGTCAATTATGCCTTGTATATCACCGCCATATCTTCGGTCTGTAATGTGATCTCTAACTTTTCCGCCGAGCTTTTGCTCCCACAAACTTTGTGCAAACCAATTAGATGTCCAACGTGTTACTTCCCAATCCTGTGGAATAAATTTATTATTGATAAAAACTTTTTCTGCTTCAGGATCATTCTTTGTATCACCATTTGCAAATCTTTCAGGAAAGATTTGATACCACACAATACCCTTTGCCCACAATGGAAGTTTATTTTGTGGAAAAGATATATTTATGAAAATTATTAGAATGAATAATAATTTTAATTTCATAATCCTAATTCCGATTTCATCAGCTCTAAAGTTTGAATAATTGTGTGTGGTCTGTATGCAAGCTCGCTTTGTGCTTTGATTGTTATCAAGCCCGATTTTAGAGGTCTGCGTGCAAGTTGATTTAATTCTTCTGTTTTTATTTTTTTGATTAAACTTTTATCAAGATTAAAATAATCTGCAATCATAATCGTAAAATCATAGCGGGATAAAAATTCATTTCCGCCAATGTTATAAATTCCTTCTTTACGAAGTTCAACTATTTTGTTTATTCCCTGTACAAGGTCATCAATAAAAGTTGGATTATTTATTTGATCATCAACAATTCTTATTTCTTTTTTAGCGCGCAGAGAATCAACAACCCATTTAACAAAATCGGGACGAGAAAATTTGGCTGTTCCGTATAAAACATTTGTTCTTAAAATTGTGTGTTTGGTTCCGCTTATCTTTAAAACATTTTCACTTGCTAATTTTGTTCGTGCGTAATAACCAAGCGGATTTGGAATAGCATTTTCTAAATATGGTCCACTCTTTCCATCAAAAATATAATCTGTGGAAATATGAATCAGATGTGAATCTAAAATTCTTGCGGCTTCGGAAAGATACTCTACACCTTTAACATTAATTTTCCAAGCAAGTTCGCGTTCGGTTTCACTTAAATCCACATTGGTAAAAGCGGCGGCGTTAATAATAAAATCAGGGCAAAAATCTTTTATAATATTTTTAATTTCATTTCGATTTGAAATATCACATTGAATGTATGCAAGTTTTTCAAACACAAATTTATCTTCAACAGAAGCGGCAAGTAATTCAACATCGTTTAGCGGCGAGTAAAACTCAATAACACGCTGCCCAAGCATTCCATTTGCACCAACAACAAGTATTCGTCTTTTTATAAGATCTATCGAAAACATAACTAACCAAGAAATTTATTTGCAACAAATTGCTCCGCATTTGCAACAGCATTTGTTAATGAATTTATAGCATTTTTATTTCTAATATAACTATAAAAAAAAGATGCCCCAAAGATATCACCGCAGCCTATTATGTTTGGATTGCTAATTTTATTTGCAGCAATAAAATAACTCGTAATTTCATTTTGTTGATGATAAAATATTTTTGCTCCAAGCTCACCTTTTGTAACGCAAAGAACTTTTACGCCTGTGTTTAATATTTCTTCTGCAATTTCCATTTCAGTTTTCTTTTGAGATAAAGTAAACAACTCATTTTGATTGACTTGAATAATATCCAAACAAACAGACCATTTGTTAAAATCAGGAATTAATCTAAACTCTCTTTTGTAATCATTACTAAGCCCGCGCGATAGAGTGTGGATATCTATAAATATTAAACCAGAAAAAATATTTCTTATTTGATTTAACTGCTCAATCGTTATATCAAAACCTGTAACCATATTAATAAGTATCCCATCAAACTGATTTAAATCTGAAACATCAACAGAAAGATTATTTGTAATATTCTCATAAACCTCGTGCCGTTCCCTACCCTTTTGCAGATTGAGATAAACTCTGGGAATCTTATCAACCTTTTGAAGATATTTACTATTTACTTTTTCAAATTCTGGTTTAAAGTAATTGTAAGTTTCATCATCAAACTGCGAACAAAGAAATATTTCATCATAATCTTTCTTCAATCGATTAAGCGCTGAGATGGTATAATAAATTCCACCCGCACTAATCTTTTCCATTTTATCTGATTTAATAAAATCTAAAACGGAATGTCCGATAACAAGTAATTTCATATCTATAAACTTTTGTTAGTCAAAATTACCATTGATTTTAATACCATGTAAATTAAAACTATTAAATATGTGTTAAACAAAATTCATTATTCCCTTAAAATGCTATATATTTGAAGTTAAATCTGACAAAAAATTTATTATGAAAATCGGAATAACCTGTTATCCCACATACGGCGGCAGTGGTGCAATTGCAACTGAATTAGGCAAAGAGTTGGCAATACGCGGGCACGAAGTTCACTTTATCAGTTATGCCAT